>JAZQMH010000204.1:0-4686 GCA_045543255.1 Vescimonas sp. | reverse complement strand
GGTGCCCGTGGAGCGCAGCGGAACAAATGCCCTTGGGGTACAGGCCGCCCTACAAGTCCTATGAAAACTCGCGGTAGGACATTACCTGTTACTTGTTCCCTGTTCCTTGTTCCTTATATTAACATCCCGTTAATTCCTCCCTTTCGCCCTTGCGTGAGGTGGGAATTTATCGTATAATGAACGTAACATCACACCCTATAGAAAGGACGCAATATTGCCTTGAATCCGAAGTTACGAGAAAAGACAATGGAATCGCTGGCGGCGGTGCTGCCCATTACCGCCATCGTGCTGCTCATCAGCGTGATTTTCGTGCCTGTGGAACTGGGCCCCATCGTCATGTTTTTGGTGGGCGCCCTGATGCTGATCTTGGGCATGGGCCTTTTCCAGCTGGGCGCCGAGATCGCCATGACCCCCTTGGGTGAGGGCATCGGCGTGCAGATCTCCAAGACGAAGGCGGCATGGCTGGTGAGCTTCATCGCCTTCTTGATGGGCGTTATCATCACCATCTCCGAGCCCGATTTGCAGGTGCTGGCCCAGCAAGTGCCCTCCATCCCCAACATGGCGCTGATTCTCACGGTCGCCGTGGGCGTTGGCCTCTTCCTAGCCCTTGCCACCCTCCGCATCCGCTACAACATCAGCCTTTCCGCCATGCTGATCGTGCTGTACATCGCCTTACTGGTGGCCTCCTTCTTCGTGCCCAAGTCCTTCATCGCCGTGGCCTTCGACTCCGGCGGCGTCACCACGGGCCCCATGACCGTGCCCTTCATCATGGCCTTGGGCGTGGGTCTTGCCTCCATGCGCTCGGATAAGAACTCGGCCTCCGACTCCTTCGGCTTGGTGGCCTTGAGCAGCGTCGGCCCTATTTTGGCGGTCATGCTCCTCGGCCTGCTCTTTAAGCCCACGGAAGCCGCCGTTTCTGCTACCGATATTGCTGATGTCTTCACCACCCGCGATGTGGTGATGGTCTTTGGTCGGGACATCCCCCATTATTTGAAGGAAGTGTGCATCTCCCTTCTCCCCATCGCCGCCGTGTTCCTCATTTTCCAGCTTATGACTCACCGCTACCAAAAGCGGCAGGTGAAGCGTATCGTCATCGGTATCGTCTACACCTATGTAGGTCTCGTGCTGTTCCTCTGCGGCGTCAACGTGGGCTTCGCCCCCGTGGGCTCTTTCCTCGGTCACGCCTTGGCAGAGCTGCCCTATAACTGGGTGCTGATCCCCATCGGCATGCTCATCGGCTACTATATCGTTAAGGCCGAGCCCGCCATTCAGGTGCTGAACCATCAGGTTGCCAGCGTTACCGACGGCGCCATCTCCGTGAAGATGATGAACCGCTGTATGTCCATCGGCGTTGCCATCTCCGTAGGTCTTGCGATGTTCCCTGTCCTGACGGGTCTGCCCATCCACTACATCATCATCCCCGGCTATGTGATGGCCTTGATTTTGTCCCGCTTCGTCCCCAAGATCTTCGTCGGTATCGCCTTCGACTCCGGCGGCGTCGCCTCGGGGCCTATGACTTCTACCTTCCTGCTGCCCCTCTCCATCGGCGTGTGCGAGGCCGTGGGCGGCAATATGATGACGGACGCCTTCGGCGTGGTGGCGCTGGTGGCCATGACCCCCCTCATCGCCATTCAGCTGATGGGTCTCGTCTATCAGATCAAAACAGCCCGTCAGCGGAAGCTGGCTTCCCTCTATGTCCTGCCCGATGACAGCGACATGATCGTGGATTTTGAGGAGGTGTACGCGTAAATGAGCAACCGTAATGCCTATCAGCTCTTGGCGCTGATCACCACCCATAAGCTGGCGGATAAGGCCGAGGCCATTTTCAAAAAGAGCCGCCTCCCCCTCCAGTACCGCTTCACCGCCGAGGGCACAGCCCCCAGCGAGATGATCGACATGCTGGGCCTCGGCAGCGTGGATAAGTCCATGCTGCTGAGTATGATCCCCAAGGGCGCGGCAGAGGACTTGATGGATAATCTCAAGTCCAAGCTGAAAATGCAGGAGGTCAACAGCGGCATCGCCTTCACCATTCCCTTAAGCGGTGCCAGTAACCTCATTGTGCGCCTGCTGCAAAATAGCGGCGGCGAAGCCCTCACTTCCCAAGGAAAGGACGATGAACCTATGAGCGAAATGAAGAACGCACTGGTGCTGGCTCTCATTAACCGCGGCTTCAGCGGCGATGTGATGGAGGCCGCCAAGAGCGCGGGTGCAACCGGCGGCACGGTGCTCCACAGCCGCAGCATCGGCAATGAGGAAGCCACAGCTCTCCTCGGTCTGGATACACAGAGCGAAAAAGAGGTGGTGATGATCCTCACCTCGGCGAAGAACCGTCTCGGCATCATGGAGGCCATCACCGCCCGCTGCGGCACTCACAGCGAGGCCAAGGGACTGGTGCTGAGCCTGCCTGTGGATTCTGTGATCGGAGTATAAGAGAAAAAACGTCACCCAAAAGGGTGGCGTTTTTTTCTAATTAACAGTTAATAATTAACAATTAACAGTTAGTTTGGTTTTACTGAGATGCCTCTTGGTGTGTCGTAGGGGTCGATGCCCACATCGACCCGCCGTCTACCGATACCGCCCCGTATGTTGACGGCGGGGCGTCGTAAACGCCGCCCCCTACAAAATTTATGCACGCCCTCGGTCTTGTTGTAGGGCGGGATGCCCACATCCCGCCGCGTCTATCGGAGTGCTATCGTATGTTGACGGGGCGATGTCCCCCAAGGGGACTTCCGTTGGGCGTGGGCATCGCCCCCTACAAATTAAATGGAGCATCGCCTCTGCTTCTAACCCGCTCAGCCGCTCACTGCCGTGGAAATGTAGAAGTTCGTACGCCTAAAGATCCCTGTTACTTGTTAACTGTTAATTATTAATTGAAAACATATTCCCCCCTGCGGCAAGGGTGAACTCCACCGCGCCTTCGCCCAAAACCTGCGCGCCCATGTCACCGCGTCCGCCGTTGGGTCGGGGCATCATCTCCCCATCAACGCCGTCAAAACCCTCGGGCGGCGTCATCCCTTCGGGGAATTCCATCCCCTCGGGAGGCTGGGGACGCGCACCGTCCACAGGCGGCTCACCCATCTCCAAGCCCTCGGGGGGCACAAAATCCTCAGGCATCGCGCCCTCAGGCCGCATCATGCCGCCAAAGCCGCCCATGCCGCCACCCTGCATCACCGAGAGCTGCTCTTCCCCGCGCCACAGGGCGTACGTCCCCTCGGTCATGGCGGGCGTGCTGAAAATAAGGATAGCGTAGTCATTTTCAGGCGCGGCGGTGGCCACCACTTCCCCCGCAGCGTTCTTGAGGGTGATCTCCCCCTGCTGCGCATCTCGGAAGGTAAACACGGCGTAGGTCTGTCCGCCCTCTTCAATGCGATCCAGCATATGCCCCGAAGCGCAGACCGTGCCGCCGTTAATATGGATGCCCATATCCGAGTCGATGCCCGCATCGGCGCTGTTGGCGCAGGCCTGCGCCGTCACCGCGCCGCCGTTGATGACCAGCCTGCCGTTGGAGTCGATGCCGTCACCTTCCCCCGTTGTGCCTGTGACGGTGATGTTGACGCTGCCGCCATTGATGGTGGTGACGGACACGCCGTCCTCGTTGGTGTTGATGCCGTCATTACCCGAGAAAATGTGGATATTGCCGCCGTTGATGGTCAGGTGCAGCTCCGTATCGAGACCCTCATTCTCCGCAAAGATGTCGAGGCTGCCCTCGCCGCCTACGTTCATGGTCATTTTGGAGTACACCGCGCCGTCATACTTGTGGAGCTTCTTGGCATCCTCCACCTCCGTGCCCTCCTCATTCAGCACCACCGTCTCGGGCTTATAGATACGGGCAACATACGCCCCGTGGACGGTGTTGGTGCTGCCCTCGGCGAGAATAATATTTGCACCTGCAGCGGAGGTGTCCACATCCTTCGTGGGATTGTCGGTGCTGCCGCACTCGTAGACATGGTAGAACATAATGGCGGGGGCAACAGCGCAGGTGATGTCCACTCCATCGAGGATCAGCGTCACCACGGCGTTGGGGTCAGCTTCCGCCTCGTCCCCCAGATCCACGGCGATCTGTCCGCGGGAGAGTGTCCCGCTGAGACGATATGTGCCCGCCTTGGCAATATGCACCACCGTGTGTTCTGCCGCCTCGGCGGCGCTGTGGCTGTCGTTCTCCTCCCCCTCGCCGTAGGTAAAGTCGTGGCCTTCTTCGTAATAAACAATGTCGTTGGCCGTGTAGACGGCACTTTCGTCCGCACCCTCTACGGTCACGCCATCATCACTGAGGGTGATTTCCACCGCATCGCCATAGGGGGCAGGGGCGGGACTTGCACCGCAGGCGGTAAAGGTCATCAAAAGTGCCAAAACAAGGGCAAATACAGACATTTTTTTCATAGGGCAACACTCCTATTCCTAAGTTTCCCCCTCATTGTAGACCCAAAACCTAAAATAAAACTGAAAAAACCGCGAGAAAATGTGAATCTTTTTTGAAGAAACGATGAACAATGACGAAAAAGCTGACGGGCGACCACACAGGCTCGCCCGCCCCTACAAATTCTATGGAAACCTTCCGTAGGCCTCGTAGGGGCGGATAGTATCCGCCCGCCGTTCTACCTCCGCACCCCTTGTCCTCGTCTGTAGGGGTCGATGCCCACATCGACCCGCACACCGCACCCCTTGCGACCTTGTAGGGCGGGGTGC
>JAZQMH010000203.1:0-6676 GCA_045543255.1 Vescimonas sp. | reverse complement strand
ATGAGAAACTTTACCCGCATACCGTTGGACAGCTGATCCACCCGCTTATTTTCATCGAGGGCAAACAGGGCCATATAGCGGCGGTACGCCGCCTCATCCCAGTTAACATAAAATTTCTTCGTCACGGCGGTGATGGTCTTCAGCTTCTTCTTGGGATAGAAGTCGATGCCGCCCAGCACCACGCCGATCTCCTCTTTGAAGGCCTTCTCGTTTTCTGCCGTATCCATGCCGCAAAAGCGCACCTCGCCCCCATCGGGATGGACAAGACCGAGGAGGGACTTGAGGGTGGTGGATTTTCCCGCGCCGTTTCTGCCCACAAGACCCGTCACCGATCCCGCAGGTACAGTGAAGGACACATCCTGCAAGGTGAAAGCGGGGTAGACCTTACGGAGATTCCGCACTTCCAGCGTGTTCATTCTCTCTCCTCCTCGCCCATGTCGGGCAGGCTGTCAAAGACCTTTTTCATCAAGGGGTTCAGTTTGTCCGCCGTCTGTAGGGCGATACCCTTTTTCTTGTCGCACAGCAGCACCATGGTGTCCCCCGGCCCAACGCCGAACATCTCCCGCGCCTCCTTGGGGATGACGATCTGCCCCTTAGGCCCCAACTTCACCGATGCCATAAAATACCGCTCGTCTCTGCTCATAGCCGCCACTCCTCCTGTAATATTAGTATAACTTTTCTTACTTTTATTACAGTATAACGCCGTCGGTTTTCCTTGTCAAGAGGGGCTTCCTCTGCTATACTATGGATAAATAAAGCGAAAGAGGGGTCACATTATGGATCTTTGCGACCGCCGTACAATTGAAGAACTGCTGACGCGCCACGGATTCCGCTTTGCCAAGTCCATGGGGCAGAATTTCCTCATTGAGGGCTGGGTGCCCCGCGATACCGCCGAGGTCTGCGGCGTGGACGAGAGCTGCGGCGTGTTGGAGATTGGCCCCGGCATTGGTCCGCTGACCCAGCAGCTGTGCCGCCGTGGAGGAAAAGTGGTGTCCATCGAACTGGACGAGCGGCTCTACGATGTGCTGGGAGAGACCATGGGGGAGTTCGAGAACTTCACCCTCGTCAAGGGCGATGCTATGGCAGTGGATTTTCCTGCCTTAATCGCCCAGCATTTCGGCGGCTTGCGCCCTCTTCTCTGTGCCAATCTGCCCTATAACATCACCACCCCTGTGCTGGAAAAGTGCATTTTCAGCCGCTGTTTCGACGCTATTACAGTCCTCATTCAAAAGGAGGCGGCGGAGCGCATCTGCGCCAAGGCGGGCTCTCCCGACTATAGTGTGTTCTCTTTGCAAATGCAGTATTATACCGACCCCCAAATCATGTTCGAGGTAGAGCCGGAGTGCTTTTTCCCCGCTCCCAAGGTGACCTCGGCGGTGCTCCACTGCCCCGTGCGGAAAACGCCGCCCGTAGAGGTGGTCTCCGAGCAAGCCCTGTGGCGGACGGTGAAGGGCGGCTTCGCGTTGCGGCGCAAAACGCTGGCGAACTCTCTCCAGAGCGCCTATCCTTACAGTAAGGAGCAGCTCACGGAGGTCATCGTCTCCTGCGGCTTAGCGCCTACGGTGCGGGGCGAGAGGCTGACGCTGGAGGACTATGCCCGCCTCACCAACGCCTTGGCGGCGCTGGGATAAATATTCCCTTTATTCACAAAAGATTTACTGTTTTTTTCGCCAAATTGTGGTATACTCGATGCAATAGAGAAATTGTATCGAATTTGGAGGCTTGTGGATGGAACTGAACAAGAAAAACATTCTCCGTATTTTAGCCTTGGCGGTGGGTATCGCCGTGCTGTGGTGGATCGCCAACAATATCGCCTCTGTGGGTAAGCTGATCACCACGCTTTTCTCCATTGTCTCTCCGCTGGTTTTGGGCTTGTCCATTGCCTATGTGCTGAACCTCATTATGAATCCGCTGGAGAATCTGTGGCGCAAGCTGTTTGAAAAGAAAGAAGGCGGCAAGGTAGCGCCGAAACTGCGCCGCCCTGTATGCCTCATCGTCAGCTTTGTGCTGGTGCTGGCCGCCATCGCCGCCATCATCTTCATCCTCGTGCCCAATCTGGTGCGGACGGTGCAGGACATGGTGAACATCATCGCTGCCTATTTGGTGGATCTGGATGTAAAGTATGACCAGCTTCGTGCATGGCTGGCAGATTACTCCATTACCCTCCCCGAGCTGAAGCCCGCCATTGACCCCGAAACGGGCGCTGTCACCACCGTGGGCAGCGTCCTTGAGCGTGTGCAGGCGTTCTTGAAGGAGAAGGGTCAGCTGGTGATGGATACCACCATCAACGTCACCACCTCTGTGGTGAGCACCGTGTTCTCCTCCGTGTTCAATTTGGTGATGGGCATCGCCTTTGCCATCTACGTCTTGGCGCAGAAGGAGAAGCTGGGCCGCCATATTAAGCGTTTGCTGTACGCCGCCTTCCGTGAGGATCGTGTCAGCAATTTCCTCGCCTTCCTCCACCGTGCCAACGCCTCCTTCTCCGGCTTCGTGCAGGGACAGGTGACCGAGGCGGTCATCATCGGCGTGCTGGTGTTTATCGGTATGTCTATCTTCCGCTTCCCCTTCGCCCCCGTCATTTCCGTGCTGGTGGGTGTCACCGCCCTCATCCCCATTTTGGGCGCGTGGATCGGCGCTGTCATCGGCGCGCTGCTGATTTTGCCCGTGTCCTTTATGAAGGCCGTGTGGTTCGTGGTGTTCCTCGTGATCCTCCAGCAGCTGGAGGGCAACCTCATCTATCCCCATGTGGTGGGCCGCAGCATTGGCTTGCCCGGTATTTGGGTGTTCTTCGCCGTGACGGTGGGTGCCGGTGTGGGCGGCGTGATGGGTATGCTGTTGGGCGTTCCCATCTGCGCTATTGTCTATAACGAGCTTCGCGCCTTCGTCCATCGCAAGGACGAAGAGAACGCCGCCTTACAGGCGCAAGTAGTGGAAGAAGACTCTGTTTCCGAACAAAAAGCAGAATAAACGTCCATAAAAGAGCCGTGTATCCTAGGATACACGTCTCTTTTTCAATGGTCTTATACTTTGTAAAACATCCCCTGTCGGAGAGAGCCCGCTACGGTGGGCATCTTCAAGGCGCGGGCAAATTCCTTCACCGTTGCCTTGCCTAAGATTTTCGACAGGACATCCGTCTGATTGACAAACACGCGGTCGAAGCCGCCCTCAGCGGCAAGGACTTTCGCCGCCATCTCGGGGGTGATTTTCGTCATCTCGCTGCATTCCGCCAGCTTCCTATAGAGCTCGGGACGGTGGCACACCATGCGCATGGGCTGATTAAAGCCCGAAGCACCCACCACGCAGATGGTGTTCTGACACCCTGCGGGAATTACAGGCTCATGGTCAGCGTGTGCCTTCAAGGGGAGATTGCGGGAGCCGTCGGCCTCCACCAGCACATACTCTGCCGCCGTTTCCCACCCTTCGAAGGTGGGCGCTGTCAGCTTCCCCTCCTCGGAGAGTGTGCCTGCGCATACCACATTGCGCTGGGCAAACAGCGCCTCTAACTCCTCACGGGTGGTTGCCAGCGGGATATGGTCGGGGACACGGATATGGGTGGTGGTGGTCAGCAGCACCTTATGCTTTTTGGAAAGCTCTCCCGCCAAATGGTACATGAGGGAGGTCTTGCCGCCGCTGCCCATGAGGGCCGTTACGCCGGGCTTTACTTGCAGCAGTTCATACAGTTTCATGGCCGTGTTCTCCTTTATTCATCGGTGTCACGAAAGAGCAGTGCGCCAAAATAGGTGACGGTGTTTGCGCCGTTATGGTAGGGGATACCCGCTTGGGAAGCCAAGCCGCTGACGAGGAAACCGTAGCCCTCCAAGGCGTGATAGAGCTTTTCGGGAAAGCGGCAGGGAGCGGAAGGGTAGGTACATTTTTTGCAGCGGTGGCAGCCCTCGTTGGACAGGAGCAAATAGTCCGACAGCTGTGGCGGGAGACGATCGGCAAAGGTATCTACCCGCTTCTTAAAATCCAGCAGCGCCTCCATCATGCCTTCAAAATCGAAGGAATCCTCCAAAGGGTAGCAGCGGGAGAAGAGGAGCATGGTGTCGTATTGTTCCACCCGCTGGCGGCACGCTGCCACCGTGCCCACCGCAGGGGGACACGACCATGTAGCGCCGTAGCCGCGGCAGATGTTCTTCTCGCAGGCGGCGCGGACTTCCTCGGAATATTGCAGCTCTGCAACGGGGATCGTACCTGCAGCGGAAAAAATGCCGTCCAAGGCAATTTTCTTTACTTGCCCACCAAGCACGGCTGCCGCCTCCTCACAAAAAATTCTTGTGCCCATTGTACCACACATCCCTGTAAGTCGCAAGCAAAAGGGCAAAACTTGACAGGAAGTGGGGAAAATGATATAATTTTCCGCGTATTTTGTCTGTGCCCGCCCATGAATGTTTAACTTTTCTCCCATGTGGGTAGGATCGAGGTATTATGAAGCAACGTTTACAACACTTTTGGCCTGCGGTGAAGTTCGCCCTGCGCCATATGAAAATCAGCTGGCAGGCCTTCCTCTGCACCGACGAGGTGCAGGCGCTCAAGCGTGCCTTCCGCCTGTTTTGGTGGCGCTTGGGTGATGTGATCGCCCTGTTTTTCCGCCTCCTTTGGGGCTGGTTTATCAACACGCGGCCTATACGGTCTGTCCGCGACTGGTGGGGCAGAACGAAGAAGGCTGTCAACGAGCTGCCCCAATATCAGTTCCTCTGCCGCTTCTTCCGCCGCTTGAAGGCGGATGTGTGGCTGCGGGTAGCCGTATTCGCCGTGGTGATGGTGCTGATCGCCCTGCCCTACTGCGTGGGCACGGAGGAGAATCGCCAGTACACCTATCTGATCATCACCGAGCAGGGCACGACCCCTGTGGAGGCGTATCCCGACTTTACCTATGACAGCGATCGCCTTCGCATCCGCGAAGACACCATGGCCGATGCCCAGATCATCCTCACCGAGGGACAGGAGGTGCTGCTGCGTCACGGCGCTACCGTTATGACCGTGGAGAGCTGGGATGAAACGGTGGAGAATCTCCTTGACCGCCTTGGCATCACCGTGGGCAAGGACGAGATGGTGGGCGTCAACGTGACGGGTTTGAAAACCCTTATCCATATTGATGATGAGCTCCGCTGCCGCCGCAAGAATCGCACCACCGTGGAGCATACCACCCGCGAGATCCCCAACTACCTGCTGGCCCATGGCGAGACCGTGGTGGTGCAGGAGGGTGCGGACGGCGAGATCGTGGACACCTACGACGATGTCTACCGCGATGGCAAGCTGGTGGCCACGGAGCTTGTGGGGCGCAGCGACAGCAGCGCCGTGACGGAGATCGTGGAGATCGGCCGCAAGGTGAAGGATGTGGAGCGCACCGACACCATTGCCTATGAGCAGCCCTTCGGCGGCAACAGCACAGGGGGCTATCTCGTCTTTAAGTCGGGCTACAGCATGACCTATTCCAACAAGCATGTCTGCAGCGCCACGGGCTACTATAGCGGCGGAGAGAAGGGCGCGGCATGGACCACCGCCACAGGCCACGCCGTGGGCGTGGGCATCATTGCCGCCGACCCTAAGGTGTTCCCCTACCACACCCGCATGTTCGTTCAGACCGTGGCAGGCACCCGCACCTATGGCGTCAGCCAAGTGGAGGACTGCGGCGGCGCCGTGAAGGGCTACACCCTCGACTTGTGGTTCCCCAGCTATGGTGATTGCGTCTCTTGGGGTCGCCGCAACGTCTATGCGTGGGTCTTGGATTAACCTTGCATAATAAAAAACCGTCACCGTCTTTGGTGGCGGTTTTTCTTGTCAAGGATTGGGAAAGGCGTTATAATAAGTCGGTAAGTACATCCCTTGGAGGCACTATGTATTCCAATTTGAAAACATATTTCATCCTGTTCATCGGCGTGTTCGCCCTGTCCACCTCGGCGATTTTCGTGAAGATCGCCGACGCTCCCGCCCCCATCATCGCCTTTTATCGGCTGCTGACGGCGGGTGTGGTGCTGCTGCCCTTTTTCCTGTGCAGCCGCAGCTGCCGCAGTGAATTTAAGGCGTTGCAGCCCAAGCAGTGGGGGCAAATCGTGGCGGCGGGCTTTTGCTTGGCCCTCCACTATGTCATGTGGTTTGAGTCGCTGAACTACACCTCCATCGCCAGTTCCACGGTGCTGGTGTCCTTGCAGCCCCTCTTCTCCTTGGCTTTCGAGCGGTTTTTCAGCAGGAAAAAGGTTGCCCCCAGCGCCCTTGTGGGCGTTGCCATCGCGCTGGTGGGCTGCTTCATCATCGGCTCGGGTGACTTCCAAATCAGCGGCTTGAGCCTGTGGGGCGATATTTTGGCTTTCCTGGCGGCAGGTGTCATTTCCATGTATTTCTTCGTGGGTGCCTCCGTGCGGCAGAATACCTCCACCGTGACGTATTCCGTCCTCAGCTACGGTGTCAGCGCTGTTATCCTCGCTGCCTATAGCCTCATTCGCGGCGACTCTTTTGTGGGCTATACGCCTGCCACATGGCTTGCCTTCCTCGGCCTTGCCCTCATCTGTACCATCGGCGGACACTTTGTGTTTAATGTGCTTTTAAAGGATGTTCCCGCTTCCTTCGTTACCATGAGTATCCTCGGCGAACCCATTGGAACATGCATTCTCGCCTACTTCCTGCTCCATGAAGCCATTGCCCCCCAGCAGCTGCTGGGTATCGTGGTCATCAT
>JAZQMH010000202.1:0-4223 GCA_045543255.1 Vescimonas sp. | reverse complement strand
CGCCACGAAATCCTCGGCATCCTGCACGGTGGAAATGCCGCCGGCGGCCTTGATCTTCACATGGGGGGCAACGTGTGCCTTAAAGAGCGCCACATCCTCGCGGGTAGCACCGCCGCCGCCAAAACCGGTGGAGGTCTTGATATACTCAGCGCCGCTCTCGCTCACCACGCGGCACAGCTCGATCTTCTCCTCATCGGTGAGGAGGCAGGTCTCGATAATGACCTTCAAGAGCTTGCCATTGCAAGCCTCTTTGATAGCGCGGATCTCGGCGAGGACATCGTCGAACTTTCCGTCCTTCACCCAGCCGATGTTGATGACCATGTCCACTTCTTCTGCGCCGTTCTTCACCGCGTCGGCAGCCATGAAGCACTTGGCCTCGGTGGTGGCGTAGCCGTTGGGAAAGCCGATGACGGTGCAGATGGGCAGCTTGCCGTCCACGTACTCGGCAGCCTGCTTCACATAGGAGGCGGGGATGCACACACTGGCGCAGCCGTATTGCATGCCGTCGTCGCAGATGGCGCGAATCTCTTCCCACGTAGCGGTCTGCCCCAGCAGGGTATGGTCAACCTTTGCCAAAATATCCTTGATATCCATAGTTTGGTTCTCCTTTGTCGTTTACTTCGTAAGGATACTATAGCATAAAGCCCCCACAGGAGCAACAAAAAAAGACCCCCGAGGGGGTCTTTTTTTCATTTACTGGCTCCCCTGCGCCGCAGGCGCCTTGCCTCCCTCTGACGAGGGCAAGACTCTCCTCGGCGAGGAGAGATGTCACACGGAGTGTGACAGAGAGGAGGGAGGAGGTGGCTGCCCGCAGGGCAGTCGGAGGGAGAGAATTTATTTGTCCTTCTTCTTGCCGCACCCAAAAATAAAACCCCCGAATGGGGGTTTTATTTTTAATTTTGGGTTCGATAGAAGATTAGTCCTTCTTCTTGCCGATCACCACAGCAGAGCCGGCAGCGGCCATGACGCTCATGCCAACGTACATAGCGATACCAGCATCGAAGGTATCAGCGGAGGTGACGGTCTTGTCGGTGGAGGGGGTGCTGGGAACGCCAACGATGGTGCCGGTAATGGTGTTGGCAGCAGTACCGGCAACATAGTAGTAATTCTTAGCAACACCGACGGTAATCTGCTTATACACCTTACCGTCGAAAACGCCAGCGTTCTTGTAAACAGCAACCACGCCCTTGCAGTCGGGGCACTTGACGGAAGTAATGACACCGGTCTTAGTATCGAAGCTCTGCTTGGTAGCCTGAGCCCAGTTGTGGGGCTTGGCAGTAGCCTCGCCATAATAGACGACCATCTTGCCGTTGCTCAGGAGGGCATACTTTTCGGCACCGGCAACAACGCTAGAATCGGTAGCATAGTACTTGCCATCGGCGACAACGTACACGTCGTTATCCTGACCAACCTTATCACAGGTAGCGGTCTTGGGAGCAGTGTACAGGGTGACAGGAGTGCTGTCAAAAGCAGCGGGGACATCCATCGCGCGGACATAGAAGGAACCAACACCCTTGATAGCGAACAGGAAATCAGCGCAGGCCTTGTCGCACTCAACAAAGGTGTAGTTGTAAGCGCCTTCGCTCAGCAGGAACCATGTGGGGACGACCTTAGTGGTGGTCTTGCCGTTCACGGTGGTGGTGCTGGTAGAGGCTGCATACTTAGTGATACCGGTGACGCTGGTAGTGGGGACATTTGCGCCGAGCTTGTCGGTGACGGTCAGGTCATCCACATCCAGCGTGATGGTGTTGCCCTTGAGGCTGGAGTTAGCCACAACCTTACCGTTCACAACACTATAGCCAGCAGGAGCCACCAGAGTAGCATCGGGGGCGGCGAAGGCGTTGCTGTCAGTGGTGACAGTCGCAGCCTTGCTGACGGTGACAGTAGTGTTTGCACCCAGCGTATTGCCGGTTGCAGTAACCGCCACTTCGTCGGAAGCAGCGAAGGAACCGATGGTGATCTTGCCACCGCTCACGGAGTTGTTGGAGAAATCAACTTCCTCAGAAGCTCTAAGATATGTACCGGAATTCACGAATTCGTTGCCGGTGACGATGATGGACTTGACATCCTTATTATTCCGGTTATCACTGACGCCAGCGCTAACATTCGTGAAGGAGCTGTTGGTGATTTTTGCGGTCACATTACTAGCATCACTAGCACCTTCGCTGAAAATGACACCATATTTGGCGGAGCCATTACCGATGAAGGTGAACTTGTCAACCGTAATGCTACCCATGGCAGAGATACCACGCTCAATACCAGTGGCAGCAGATGCATCGATAGTCAGGTTCTTCACAGTGGCGGTATCCTCAAAGCGGAACACGGTGTTCCAGTTATTGTCCTTGACTTCACCGGTGAGCTTCAGCGTCTTGCCATTACCATCGATGGTAACGGGATCAGCGAATTTCGCACCGTTGGATCTGCAGTCCCAAGCCGTGCTGATGGTGATATCCTTCAGCAGCTTGATGGTAGCGCCGGAAGTAGCGTCCTTCATGGCAGCAATCAGTGTTGCTTCGTCGGAAGCCACTAAGCTGTCATCCATTACAATGGTATCATTGCCGCTACCCACATAAGAAATGTCCTCAGGGTCGATCTCACAATCATTCAGTACCGTGTCGCCACCCCAGATATTGAGTTCACCAATAGAGCCGCCGGTAAAGGTCATAGTATCCTTTGCGTTGTAGGCTGCCACTGCAATTTCACAGTTTTCGAAGTATGCTGCGCCTGCATTCATATCGGTAGAGGTATGAACCTCACCGATGGCGCAGTCATAGGCATAGGTTTTAGCAGCACCGCTGCTTGCGCACTCCAGACGACCCGCAATGGTACAGTTCTTGTAAGTTGCCTCACCGGTTGCACCGACGGTACTGTCAGTGAAGATGATGTTTTCAAATACCACCTTGTCGCCCTGGATTCTGCCGTAATGTACCTCAGTAGAAGAAATATCAAGTTTTACAGCATCACCGAGACCCACGATGGTAAGACCGTCTACGTTAAAGGCGGTATTGTTGGTAAACTGAAGTGCGTAATCGCCATCCTCAAGACCGATCTTGGTCTTATCACCATTAATTGCGGCGATAAGCTCAGCGGAATCTTTGACTGTGATTTCGACTGCGGTGGTACCAGCAGCCCATGCGACAGTCGTCAGGCTCAGGGCCATCACGAGGGCCAGAACCAGACTAAAAAACTTCTTCATGGTTTCTTTTCTCCTTTTAGATTTTTGGAAGATTATGTAAATCTCCCATTGGTGTGAAAAAGGCCCCTTGCGGGGCCTTTTTCGTTGCGAGCAGGCGATTCACAACCGCGTTCATCACAAATCCCTTTGGAGGATTCAATACCTGCTCATGGAATTAATAAAGGCGCAAACCTTAATTAATCGTTTTTTGACTTAGATTAGTCCTTCTTCTTCAGGACGACAGCGGAACCAGCAGCGGCCATGACGCTCATGCCAACGTACATAGCGATACCAGCGTCGAAGGTCTCAGCGGACTCAACCTTATCGGTAGCGGGAGCATCAACAGCGGGAACGTTAGCAGCGGCGCCAGCGACGAAGTAGTACTGAACCTGGCCATCCTGGAAAGCGGGCAGGTAGGTCTTGCCATCGAAGGTGCCGGGAACGGCGGTAACAGCGATCTCACCCTCGCACTTGGGGCACTCAACAGCGGTGATCAGGCCGGTAGCCTTATCCCAAGCAGTAGCGTTGGCAGCAGCCAGGGTGTGGGGCTCAGCGGGGGTAGCAGTAGCGTCCATACGGACATAGTTGCCATTCACCAGAGCGGTCTTGGTGCCAGCAACGTTAGCAGCATAGTACTTACCATCGACGACATAGAACTTTGCAAAGGCGGAACCCACGACGCCGCACTCAGCGTCCTTAGCAGCGGTGTAAGCGGTAGCAACGTCAGCAGCGTTGACGGTGGGGACGTCAGCCATAACGGCGACATAGACGGAACCCACGTCCTCGATCTTCATCAGATACTCAGCCTGGGACTTGTCAACCTCGACATAGGTCTTAGCGGTGAAGCTGCAGGTGTAGTAAGCGGGGGTGACGGTGGTCACGGACTTGCCGTCCACAGTGCTGGTGCTGGTGCTCTTCTCATACTTGGTGACGGTAGCGTCCTCGTAGGTCTTGTAAGCACCAACGCCGTCGGTCAGGGTGACATCCTTGTCAGCATAAACGGTGGTGCTGGCACCGAAGGCGGTGGTGGCCAGGCCCAGAACCATAA
>JAZQMH010000201.1:0-8270 GCA_045543255.1 Vescimonas sp. | reverse complement strand
TAAGCGTAAGATCGAGCCTGTGAAGGCCAAGAAGGCATGAGAATCGGTATTTTCGGCGGCACTTTCAACCCGCCCCATATGGGGCATGTGACCATGGCTCGCGCCGCTGTGGGGCAGCTTTCCCTTGATAAACTGCTGGTGATCCCCGCAGGTATCCCGCCCCACAAGCAGTTGCCCGAGGGCAGCGCCAGCAACGAACAGCGCTATGAAATGGCGGTTTTGTTGGCAGGTGCAGTGGGGAAGTGCGCCGTGGCAGATGACCGCGAACTGCGCCGCGAGGGAAAGAGCTACACTGGCGACACCCTTTTGCAGCTGCGGGAAGAATACCCCGAGGATGAGCTCTGGCTGCTGATGGGCTGGGATATGTCCCTGCCCCTCCACACATGGTGTCGTCCCGAGGTGGTGTGCCGCGCGGCCAACATCGCCGCGTTCAGCCGCTGCGAGGCCGACGAGCGCGCCGCATTTGAGGCGCAGAAGGCCAATTTGGAGCAGCTTTACAGCGCCCATGTCGCCATCTTGGATAACCCCAATGTGATTGAGCTGTCCTCCACGGATGTACGCGCTGCCTTGCCCACCGATGAAGGGGAGGCGCTGCTGCTGCCCGCTGTGTGGGGCTATGTGCAGCGTGAGCATCTCTACGGCACGGACACGGATTTGAAGCACCTATCCGTGGACGAGCTGCGCCCCATCGCCCTGAGCTACTTAAAGCCCAAGCGTGTTGCCCATGTGCTGGGTACGGAGCGGACGGCGGCAGAACTGGCGCGGCAGTATGGCGTGGATGAAACCGAGGCCCGCATTGCGGCATTGCTCCACGACTGCACCAAGAAATTGGAAATCGAAGAGCAGCTCAAACTCTGCGATGCCTACAACATCGACATGGACGAGATGGAGCGCACCACGCTGAAGCTGCAGCACAGCCGCACAGGCGCGGAGATCGCCTGCCACGTCTTTGGTGTCAGCGATGCTGTCTACGATGCCATTCGCTACCACACCACAGGCAGACCCGACATGACGATGTTGGAGAAGATCATCTACATCGCCGATTATATTGAGCCCAACCGCACCTTTGACGGTGTGGAGGCTGTCCGCGCCGCCACGGCACGGAGTTTGGATGAGGGTATTTTGCTTGGCCTTACCATGACCATCGAGGAGATGGAGGGCTACGGCACACCCATTCACCATTTGACCCATGACGCAAGAGCGTATTTGATAGAACACGGAGGAACGACTATGACCACACCGAAAGAACTGGCACTGCTGGCAGCCCGCGCCCTGTCCGACAAGAAGGGCCGCGAGATTCAGGTACTGGAGATCGGCGATCTGACCACCATTGCCGATTACTTTGTCCTCGCCACCGGCGGCAGCAACACCCAGATCAACGCCTTGGTTGACAATGTGGAGAAGGTGCTGATGGAGGAGGCCGGTGAAGAGGCCATCCACCGCGAGGGCTATCGCGGCGGCACTTGGGTGCTGCTGGACTACGGCTGCATCGTTATCCACGTCTTTAACGCCGAGGCCCGCGAGTTTTACGGCCTTGAGCGCCTGTGGCGCGACGGTAAGCCCCTCTCCCTTGAGGGTGTTGTGACCGAGGGTAACTAAACTATGTGCAAAAAAAGACCCGCCGATGGCGGTTCTTTTTTATTCCACGAGTCCGTATTTCACCTTGATTCTATCGAGTTTTTCGAGCATCGGCTCTGCGGCAAGGAGGAGGAAGATGACTGTTGCCCCGCCGTGGACGAGATCCATAGGGAGACCCGAGATATAATAGGCCACCAGCATCTCCCCGTTGAGGGACTGGGCGTTATACATCAGCGCCGCCGCAGGATTCATAATGCCACCGTAGATGACCACGGCGGCAACTGCTCCGAAGGTAGCGAGACTTCCACGACTGCGGCGCAGAAGCCCCTTGCGGAACAGCACGCCCGCCAAAAAGCCGATGATACCCATAGCGAACATCTGCCACGGGGCCCACGGCCCTTGGGAGAACAGCACATTGGATACCAGCATGGTAACTGCCCCCACCAAAAAGCCCGTTTCGCCGCCGAAAGCCACTCCTGCAATGATGGTCAAGGCCATGACAGGTTTAAACTGTGGCAGCATGAAGAACACGCTGCGGCCCGCCACGCCAATGGCACACAATACGGCGATGATGACCAGTTCCCGCGCCTTTGGCTTGCGCCCCTCGAAAATGAGGAAGAAGGGGAGCATACACTCCAGCAGCACCGCCAGCGCCAAGAGATTGTAATGCTGATTGCCAAGATAGGATACCCCTGCGAAGAGTGTCAGCGGAATCAGCAGCACGATCATTACCGCTGCCAGCCGTGTCCGCTTATCAAGGCGCCTTTTTCCATCTGCCTGCAGCATGATGGATGGGGCACTGCGCCGCCCGATGGCGGCGATGAACACGCCCAATGCGGCAATGAGAATGAGGTAGAGCCACAGCTGATTTTTCCCTGCGAAGGAGATGCCCTCGGCACTAATGAAGGCTGACAGATCGGTGATGGAGGTGGCGTAGAAAAACACCACCAGTGCCAAAAGGAGGGACACTGCCGCCAAGGCCTTGCGCCACAGAGGCAGGGGCGCAGGCTTGAAGTTTACCGCCCTTTCCTTGGGTGCAGGTAGTGGCATCGCCTCGGGGAGGGGCAGTTCTTCCTCCACATTACCGCCGCAGCAGCGGACGATGTCCTCCACCGTCACCGCCTTGGGCAGCAAGTGCCGTGCCATACGGTTGGCGGGGGTGGTATAGAAACTGTTGCCCGAGAAGAACTCGCGGGGCGTGCCCTCGGCAACAATATTGCCATCGAAAAAGAGTCCGCAGCGGTGAGCATATGATGCACAGAAGGGCACATCGTGGCTCACCATCAAGATGGTGACACCCTGCGCCGTCAGCTGCCGTAGAATGTGGGCAAAAGTCACCTTGAACTCCGCATCAAAGCCTTTGGTAGGCTCGTCCAGCAGCAAAATGTCGGGGCGCGTCAGCAGGACTTTTGCCAGTGCTGCACGCTGCTGCTCGCCGCCCGAGATGTCGTAGGGATGGCGGTCGAGGAACTGACGAAGGGCGCACAGCTCCACAATGCGGGCGACCTCCGCATCCTGCCTTTCCTTATCCACCTTCTGGCCGCGGAACACCTCATATAAATCCTCACGGACGGTGCGTTTTACGAAAAGAGTTTGGGGATTTTGATGGAGATAGCCCAACTTTCCCTTCACTTCCACCTCTCCGCGATAGGCGACGCGAAGCCCTGAAATCACCTTCAGGGAGGTGGTCTTTCCTGCGCCGTTGCCGCCCAAAATGGCGTAGAATTCGCCCTTATGCACCTTGAGGGACAGCCCCCGCACCACATCGGCGCTTTCCTTTTCGTAGCGAAACCACAGCTCCTCACAGGAGAGGACTTCCTCGCCGCAAGGAGGGGTAGTTTTTTCAGCAAGGGGCAGCAGGGGCTGCTCCGTGGCGCGGAGGGTCAAAAAGTCGCTGCCATCCCGCACCGTCATGGGACAGGCAAGCCCTGTCTCCACCCCCGCCCACACCCGCATGGCGGTGGGCATGGCGAGGAACATGCCGCTGCCCTTATCCTTTAGTTGCAAGCCCACATTTTCAGGCTTATCATCGCAGAGAATCGCTCCCTCCTCCATGACCATGACACGGGTGGCGAAGGGAAAGGCCTCCTCCAAGCGATGCTCCGTCAAGATGATGGTTGTGCCCAACTCGCGGTTGATTTTCCCCAGCAGCGCTAAGAAATCCGCCGCTGCAATGGGATCAAGCTGTGCCGTAGGTTCATCCAGCACCAGTACATCGGGCTGCATAGCCATGATGGAGGCGAGGCTCAACAGCTGCTTTTGTCCCCCCGAAAGGTCGGTGACATTCTGATAAAACCAGTTCTCAATGCCGAAAAAGGCGGCAATCTCCGCCACGCGGCGTCGAATGGTGGGGGTGTCGCAGCCCAAGCTCTCCAAGCCAAAGGCCAGCTCGTGCCACACCTTATCGGTGACCACTTGATTCTCGGGGGATTGAAGGACATAGCCGATCCTCTGCGCCTGTTCACGGCTGGAGATGTCCCGCAGCCGCCGCCCGCCGTAGGTGATTTCCCCCGAGAAGAGACCGTGAGGGGTGAGACAGGACTTCAAGTGCCGCAAGAGCGTGGACTTTCCACAGCCCGACGGGCCGCAGAGAATGAGAAACTCCCCCTGCTGCACCGTGAAGGTAACATCACGCAGCACGCGCTTTTCTCCCTCGGGATAGGTGAAATTTACAGATTTGAATGCATAGCTTTCCATGCCCGCTCCTCCGCCCAATGGATAGCCACGGGCATCATACACAAGATACAATAGACCACTTGAAAACTCATGGTCACAGTGTTTAGTTCCACACAGCGAATGTCGGGAAAATAGCGAAAGCCGAAGGCCGACACCATCATGCCGCACAGGAGATATACGCCGCAAAAGACCAAGAACACCATGGCCATCTTATCCCGCTCATCAAAGCGGTAGATGGAAAAGGCGGTGCGGCCTTTCAGCCCATAGCCACGGCTTTTCATGCTGTCCGTCGTCTCAATGGCATTCTCCAACGACCATGTAATCATAATAGACAGTACCGTCACGGCAATTTTCGTCCGCTGCCACAGGCTGCCTTGGGAGATGTCCCGCCCGATGCTCCGCTGGGAATCCACCGTCTGTGCCATTTGTCCCTTGAATTTGGGGATAAACCGCAGGGTCATGCTCAGTACCAGCGACAGCGCAGGGATAATACGACCAAAGAGATAGATAAACTTATCGGAGGTCATGACGCGGTTAAAGTTCAAAAACCACACCATCACCGTGACAATCATCGCTCCCGCGCTAAGACCGTAGAGGATACTCTCCAATGTGAGGGGATTCCCCGTGGGGAAATAGAGAAGAATAGTCACTCCCTCATGGCTGAAGGCGGGGTTAAAGACCGCCGCCACCAACAGCATGGGCAGGCAGAACTTGAGGCAGAACCCTACCGCTTTTCGCCCCTCCACTTCGATGGCATAGGCGCAGGCGCAAAGAAGGGAAATCCCCTGCGCCAACGGATGCCGCAGCGCCATGGAAAAGCCAAGCACAAGGGCGAAGAAGAGAAAATTCACCAGTGGGTGATAAGCAGCAAATCGATCTTTCATACTCAGAACAGATTTTTTCCGCCCACATCATTACCCAAATCACAGGTGTAGCGCCACTCCACAACATCACCGTCAGCAAGAA
This sequence comes from Vescimonas sp., assembly GCA_045543255.1. Classification (GTDB taxonomy): domain Bacteria; phylum Bacillota; class Clostridia; order Oscillospirales; family Oscillospiraceae; genus Vescimonas. Next base: position 3,050 of record JAZQMH010000201.1, on the reverse strand, counting down.
CATAGCGGGAGCAACCGTAGTTGGGATACCAACCGTTGACGCGGTACATCCAGCCCGACAGAGACCCACAATCGAACTCATAGAGGTTGTGGATGCCCTCAATCTAGGCGGTGTTGTAGATGGGCGTGCAAGAGGACTCCATGTGGATGCCGTTGTCGCGGCAAACACGCTGCAAGACCTCAAACACCGACTCCCCCTCATAGCAGCTGACAGTAGTAGCGGGGAGAATTACGCCGCCCGAGGGCACCATCTCCAACTTATCAGGGTCGAGCTGAGAGAGATTGTTGAGAATGGTGCTGCACTCGATAGAGAAAGTAACGGTGATTGCCTTACCCTTTTCCTGATTCTCAGGCTCCACAGGCATGGGTTTTCCCTCGGGGACAGGGTCAGTTTGGTACTGGTCTTTCTCCGTAGCGCTGCCATCGGAATAGACGCGGTTATCGCTCTCGGTGACGGCAGAGAGATAGTCATCCACCTCGTTGTTCTTGGCGGGCTTGTCATCTTCTTTTTTATCTTCGTCTCTCTCCGCCACTTCCTCTGTCGCTGGAAGTTCTTCCACCACATCGGGGCGGACGGTGACTGTACCCAACGTGCCATCGGTGGTGAGGTTCAAAATAGTGCTTTTGCTGCCCGTCAAGGAAACGGAAGCCACTGCTGTTTCTCCCTCATAGGCGGTGGCACTTTGTGCATCCCATACATCATTTAGGTACACCGACAGCAGGGCAGAAAAACCGAAAGATTCCTCCTGCGCGAGAGAAATTTCAATCTCACCCTTGCTGTTTTTTTCAATCGTGGTCAGCAGATTTACCTCTCGCACTTCGGTAATATCGCTGCCGAAAATCGTCCACTCGTAGCTGAACTCCCCCGAAGTGCCCGCAAAGACACCGATGGCGTTCTCGCTCTTGATTTGGGAAATCACCTTATCTTCTACCAAGCCATCCTCGGGGATAGGGAGGGTGTCCTGCAAATCCACACTGCCGTAATTGCCGCCGCAGGCACAAAGGCTCAACATAAGCACTGCCGTAAGCAGCAGTGTCATCATCTTTTTCATCTTCATTCTCCTATCACGATGCGGCTGTTCCTTACCCGCAGTGTATTTCTTGTCATGGCGAGACTATCCTTTTCTTCTGATGCGGCAAATACGGCATCCTCCACAATGAGGTCGAGGACATCCCCCGTCCGTACGCTGCCCCGCACACGGAAGGTGAGGCGCAGCACCACGTTATCCTCCTCCGCCAAAAGCTGGCGGCTGAAGGCGTAGCGTCCACCTGTCATATCGAGATACATGACGTTGATAAGACCGCTTTCATTACAGGCCGCAGTGTTGCAGCTCCACTGGGGCAGCTGTCGCCCCGAGGTGTTTTCTCCATCAAGGATAAAGACATTGCCCTCTTCTACACCGAGAAAATCCAAGCAGGCAGGATCGAAACGAATGCTCATGCTGGCAGCGGGATAAAGTGCTTCCCTCATGTCCGAAATGGTGACATCGAGGGTGATCTCCTCCCCTGCACTGCACTTTTGGGGCGTTTCCACCGTCAGCACAGGCGCGCCTAACACGCCGCCTTTGCCGCCCGAGAGCAGCGCCAACGCACCAAAGGCCAGCACGCTCACCGCAACAACGATGACGATTATCAGATTCTTTATTTCGATCTTCCCTGTCATGGAACTTCTCCTTTACATGGTGGGGTGGGAGGCACTGCCTCCCACCCAAATATGATGTATTTGCTTACTTTGCTGCAGCTGCTGCAACTTTGGTGACAACACCGTAGTTGCCGCCGTCCACAAAATGCTCCACGATGCCGAGGGCATCGAAGGTGTTGATGCGGCTGTCGCCGTTGACGTTCAGCACGAGGATTGCCGTATCCGTGGGAGCGTCACCTTTGCGCAGCCATGCATCCACAGCGGCGAGGGCATCCTGCGCGTTGATGCGGGTATCGCTGTTGGTATCACCGAAAGTGATGGTGTCGGCATCTGCCTTCTTATTCAGCGTGTAGTTTTCTTTCTTTCCAAAAGCTTCCATGTCCATGGAGGCATTCACCAGTGCCACATAGGTCTGGATATCACTGCTGCTCATTTCCTCGCTGTAGAGGGGAGTGACAGTAGTAGTGCCATCGTTGAAGGTGATCTTGTTGCCTTCCTTCAGACCCGCCACCATAATGGCAATGGCCTTCTTTGTAGAGGGGATCAGATCCACATCATCACCCTTATACAGTTCCACTGCACTGTAGGAGACACCCTCCACCACCTTGACCTCACCTGCAGCTGCAGTCACATCCACGATGACCTGTGCATCCTGATCAGAGGAATCAGAGGAGGTTTTCAGCGACATGCCAGCGATTGCGATCTCCAGCAGGTCACCCTCTTCCAACTGACCAGCTACCTCAAACTCGATGACAAAGAGGCGGGCGGGGAACTCACGGTTACCCACGGTGGGGTCGGCGATGGTAATGTCGCTGTTTTCATTGGCATCGAAATAGACGATGCGCAGCTTGCTCGTTTCCTCTTCCAAATTCCAACTGACCTCACCGCCGCTGAGACGATCTGCTGTTACGTTGGTAACGGTAAGACCCTCGGGTACGGTCACGATCATGTCGAGGAGCTTATAGCCAGCTTCATTGTCCCACTGGTCAATGTTAACGGAGACAGGGAAGGCGGTGCCCACATCGTTGGCAACTTCCTCAGGCAGAGTAAGGCTTGCTTTCGGCTTACCGGGAATTACTTCCTCTTTTTCCTCAAAGGTCACATCGGAGTAGTCATAGAGGGCAGCCTTGCCCTTCACAAAGCGGTCATAAGCAACCAGTGCGTAGCAGGACTGGTCGGTTGCCATACCGTTGGCACCAGCGCCGATGATGTGCTGGAAAGTAGCGGAGTCGGGCAGGTAGTGAGCCAATAGACCATCTACAACAGACTTGCCGTTCTTGATGAAGCGGCTGTCGGTATCGGGGTTGATGCCCCAAGTGGTAGTCGCCACAATAACCCAGGAGCAGCTTTCTGCACACTGTGCACCACCGGAGGTATAAGTGCCGTTGTCGTTTTGGATGGTGGACAGA
>JAZQMH010000200.1:0-3115 GCA_045543255.1 Vescimonas sp. | reverse complement strand
TGCGTAAAAAGCTGGTGTTCACTGCGCTGCTGCTGCTGATCTTCCGCATCGGTAACGCCATCACCGTGCCTTACGTGGATGTGAACATGCTGGGCCAGTACATTGAGGCCATGAGCACCACCGTGCTGGGTCTGTACAATGTTATGTCCGGTAACGCTTTTGCTACCGCAACCATCTTTGCTCTCGGCGTGCAGCCCTACATCAACAGCTCCATTATTATCCAGCTGTTGACCGTGGCCATCCCTGCTCTGCAGCGTATGGCTCGCGAGGGCGGCGAAGAGGGTAAGAAGAAGATCCAGTCCATTACCCGCTATGCGACCATCATCATCGCAGTGCTGCAGGGCTGGGGCTATTACTCCATTATGAAGCAGGGTGCGATCCTGACCCAGCAGGGCATCTGGCCCGCTCTGGTCATCATCGTCTCCTTCGTGGCAGGCTCTGCTTTCGTGATGTGGCTGGGCGAGCAGATCACCGAGTTCGGTGTCGGCAACGGCATCTCCATGATCCTGTTCGCAGGCATCATCTCCCGCATCCCCAGCGCCGTCAGCACCGGTTATGCAACGCTGCGTGCTGATCCCACCAAGTGGTGGGCCATCCTGCTGGTGGTCGTGGGTGTCCTGGCCCTGATCGTTCTGATCGTCTGGGTCAACGGTGCTGAGCGCCGCATCCCCGTGCAGTATGCTAAGCGTCAGGTGGGTCGTAAGATGTACGGCGGCCAATCCTCCACCCTTCCCATGAAGGTGAACATGGCTGGCGTTCTGCCCATCATCTTCGCTCAGACCATCGCTATGCTGCCCGCTACCATCGGTGCATTCGCCACCCCCAAGGAGGGTTCCTTCTGGGAGGCCGTGCTGAATGCAGTTGATACCAAGTCCATCCTGTACATGGTGCTCTACTTCCTGATGATCATCATGTTCAGCTACTTCTACTCCACCATTCAGTTCAACCCCATTGAGATCTCCAACAACCTGAAGAAGAACGGCGGTTTCATCCCCGGCTTCCGTCCCGGTAAGCCCACCACCGACTTCATCAAGAAGGTTCTCAATAAGGTCACGCTCTTCGGCGCCATCTATCTGGGTATCGTGGCTATCCTGCCTCTGATCATCGGTAAGGCAGCTGCCATCCCCGCCCTGTCCATGGGTGGTACGTCCGTCATCATCGTGGTGGGCGTTGCGCTGGAGACCGTACAGAGCCTGGAGTCCCAGATGCTGATGCGTCAGTACAAGGGCTTCTTGGAATAAGAGGTATTTACAATGAAACTGATCCTTTTAGGCGCTCCTGGTGCCGGCAAAGGCACACAGGCAGACATTATCAAACAGAAGTTGGGTATTCCCACCATCTCGACCGGTAACATTCTGCGTGCCGCCGTTAAAAACGGTACGCCCACCGGCCTGAAGGCCAAGGCCTTCATGGACGCAGGCAAGCTCGTCCCCGATGAGGTGATCATCGGCGTGATCAATGAGCGTCTGCAGGAGAGCGACTGCGCAAACGGCTACATTCTGGACGGCGTGCCCCGCACGATCGCACAGGCAGAAGCTCTGGAGCAGGCGGGAATCAGATTCGATGCAGTGGTAGCCCTTGAGGTCCCCGATCAGCGTATCGTGGACCGCATGGGTGGCCGCCGTGTCTGTGAGCGCTGCGGCGCCAGCTTCCACATCGTCCACATCCCTCCCAAGCAGGAAGGTGTGTGCGACGCTTGTGGCGGCGCACTGGTGCAGCGTAAGGATGATAGCCCCGAGACGGTTCTTGACCGCCTTGCGGTGTATCATAAAGAGACAGAGCCTCTGAAGGGTTTCTACGAGGCCCGGGGTGTTCTGAAAACTGTGGACGATCTTCCCACCGTGGAAGAGACGACGCAGGCGATCATGAAGGTCTTGGGGTATTGAGCGAATGATCACTCTTAAGTCCGAAAAAGAGATCGCACTGATGCGCCGTGCGGGAAAAATTACCGCGGCTGCCCGCGCTTTGGCACGGGATATGGTAAAGCCCGGCGTAACAACCCAACAAATTGACAAGGCAGTATTCGAGTTTATCAAATCTCAAGGGGCTGTCCCCTCGTTCCTGAACTATCACGGCTACCCCGGCAGCGCGTGTATCAGCGTCAACGATGAGGTCATCCACGGCATTCCCGGTAAGCGGGTGCTGAAGGAAGGCGACATCGTCAGCGTAGATGTGGGCGCATACATCGGCGGTTTCCACGGCGACTGCGCCGGTACCTACCCCTGCGGGCAGGTGTCCGACGAGGCCATGGACCTCATTCGGGTCACGCAGCAGAGCTTCTTTGAAGGTATCCGCTACGCCCGTGAGGGTCACCGGCTTGGCGATATCTCCGCAGCCATTCAAAGCTATGTGGAGAGCCACGGGTACAGTATCGTACGGGAATATGTGGGACACGGCATCGGGCGTACATTGCACGAGGCTCCGGAAGTACCCAACTTCGGCACCGCCGGCCGCGGCACCCGCCTTCTGCGGGGCATGACGCTGGCAGTGGAGCCGATGGTGAATGCCGGAGGCGCCGCCATATTGAACATGGCTGACGGCTGGGCGGTGGAAACCGCCGACGGCAAGTACTCCGCCCACTATGAGAACACCATTCTGATTACTGACGGCGAGCCGGAACTTCTGACGGACGCCACGGACTCTTTGGTGTAAGCCTATGGATATTGTCAAATCTAACATCGTAAGATCGATCGCCGGCAGAGATGAGGGAGATTTGTTCTTCGTGCTTGCCACGCAAGAGGATTTCCTGCTGCTGGCCGACGGGAAGCGTCGGCGGATCGAGTCGCCCAAGCGCAAGCGCGTGAAACACGTGGCCTTTGTTGCCCAGAGCGACAGCGTCGTAGCTGAAAAAATCAGAAGTAACGAAAAAATCACAAACAGTGAGCTTCGTAAAGCCATAGCCGCATTCAGCGGCGGTAATCAAGATCGGGAGGGATAACAACTTGGCAAAATCCGACATGATCGAAGTGGAGGGCGTCGTCGTCGAGTCGCTGCCCAACACCACATTCCAAGTGGACATTGGAAATGGACACACAATTTTAGCGCATATTTCCGGAAAGCTCAGAATGAATTTCATCAGGATTCTGCCCGGTGACAAGGTGACTGTTGAGATGTC
>JAZQMH010000199.1:0-4536 GCA_045543255.1 Vescimonas sp. | reverse complement strand
TTGATGTTGGCGGCGGTACGGGCGATAGCGCCGGTAGCGGGAATACCGCCGAAGAGGGCAGAGCCCATGTTACCGATACCCTGTGCGATCAGCTCCATGTTGGAACGGTGGCGGGAGGACACCATACCGTCAGCCACCACGCAGGAGAGCAAGGACTCAATACCTGCCAAAATGGCGATGGTGAAGGCATCGGGCAGCAGTGCGCCCATGTCCTTGAGATTGATAGCGGGGATGGTGAGAGAGGGCAGGTCGTTGGAGATGGTGTAGAGATCGCCGATGGTGTTCACAGGCAGATCGAAGATCTTCACCATCAGTGCGCCTACCACCACGGCGATCAAGGAGGGGGGCACCCGCTTCTCAATCTTGGGATAGACAATTAAGATCACGAGGCACACAGCACCCACCAGCAGGGCATAGGGATTCACAGAGCCGATGTTGTGGAAGAAAGCCTCCACCTTCTCCAACGTCTCAATAGGAGCTTCGCCGTGTGCGTAGCTGACGCCGCAGAAGTCCTTCCACTGACCGATGAAGATGGTCACGGCGATACCGGCGGTAAAGCCGGTGGTGATGGTGTAGGGGATGTACTTAATAAGACCGCCGAAACGGCACAGACCCATCACCACAAGGATGATGCCTGCCATAACGGTTGCCAGCACGAGGCCGGACATACCCTTCTCCGCCACGATGCCTGCCACGATGGTGGCGAAAGCGGCGGTAGGGCCTGCGATCTGCACCGTAGAGCCGCCGAAGAAGGAGATAAGGAAACCTGCCACAATGGCGGTGTAGATACCCTGCTCGGGGCCCACGCCGCTGGCGAGAGCCAGTGCAATAGACAGAGGCAGGGCAATGATAGCCACAATGATACCGGAGATGATATCCTTCACCAACTGCTGACGGGTATACCCCTTCAAGCAGGTGAAGAGCATGGGAGTAAAGTACTTCATATTCTTGACCTCACAACACACAATATACGAAAGAAATTGCGAACAACACAAACACCGCTATATTACGCCTCAATTCGGGGAATTTCAAGCCCCAAAATGCCCAAAAAACAAGAAAAACACTTGGGCGGCCTCGCATAGAGATTTATACGCTCCAAAGGGGCTATTTTCCCACAATACTGCATCAAAAATCCACGGTAGGCGTCAGCCTTACCATGGATTTTTTCTTTGTCTTGCAGAAAAATCTCTCCCTTTGGAGTGCGTTGCAGTTTTGAATAAAAGATTTTTGTTCTCAGGGATTTCCAGAGGACGAAGGAATACTGTATGTATTTCGAGGACGATGGATTCCCTGAGGGCGAAAAGATTCATTCAAAACCGTGTAAATCCCTATGTGAGTCCGCCCTTTTATGGCGGTGTTTTCCTAATTGAGAATTTTTACGCTTCCATGGCCTTTTTGGCGGCTTCAACTTGACTTTTCACGCCGTTAATGAGCAGCAGCGTGTCGATACCCATGAGCATGGCATCGTACCCTGCGGCGAAGCCATCGGCAACGCCCTGCGCTGTGCCCGTGAAGTAGAAGCACAGCTTTCCCGCCTTATGTGCCGCCTCGCGGACGCGGCGGAAGGCCTCCACCACGGTGGGGTGGTCGAACTGCCCCGGCAGACCGAGGGCAATAGACAGGTCGAAAGGCCCGATAAACACGCCGTCCACACCCTCCAAGGCCACGATTTCCTCGATATGCTCCAGCGCTTCCGCTGTTTCGCACTGGGGCAGCAGCAAAGTAGATGCGTTCATCTTCTCCATCGTCTCGGCAACGGTGCATTCTTCATCGAAGCCCCAGCCATCCTTACGGGTGGGGCAGAAGCCGCGCTGCCCAATGGGGGCGAACTTGGCATAGTCGATGATCTGCTGCACCTCTTCCACGGAGTGGATGTTGGGTACGATCAAGCCCCGCGCTCCCACGTCCAGCAGCTTCAGCACGGCGCTGCGGCTCAAGTCGCGGACGCGGCACAGGGCCGTAAGGCCGCTCAACTCCGCAGCACGCATCAGCTCCATTGCCGTCTCCGCCTCGGCAGGGGAGTGCTCACAATCGATAATGACAAAATCAAGTCCCGTGCGCCCCAAGCACTCAATGGCGGTGGGGCTGTTGAGCCCGCAGAACGTACCGATGGGCTTCTCGCCGCGAAGGAGCATTTCTTTCAGCTTATTTTTCATACTTCATCATCCAAACTGTAGTATTTATCCTCCTTAATGGAGGTCTCCAAGCGATTGAACATGAGAACGTACTTGATGGCGTTGAAACGGGGATGACCCTGCAGCATGTAGGAGTCCTCCTCCGTGGTCACCACCAGCTTAGCACCCGAAATGATGGTGGCGGCGGTGATGGCCTCCACAGGCAGCGTCAGATCGCCCATGGTCAGCGTCTTATCCGTCAGCGTGAGGGTAATTTCGCCCATCTCCTCCCGCTCCGTTCCTTGGTAGCGGCACAGGGAAATGTGGTCATCCTGCCAAATGACGGCGTTTTCTTGGATCTCCTGCTCCTTGACCCAGTGCTTTTCCCCGTTGTACCACTCCACCAAGCGGCGGTAGGGGAACGCACCATCTTCACAGTGGAGCAGCAAATCCTCGCCGTACTCCACCTTGAGGCCGCAACTGTCGCAGTGGACATACGCGCCCTCAGAGCGAAGGGTCTCCACCTTGCCGCAGCGGGGGCAGAGGAAGAGGAGGCGCTCCAAATATTCGGCTCTCGCCTTGCTGCGGTAACGTCCGCCGCCGCTCCAATCCACGTAGCGGATGCCCTCCACCACGGCGTTATAGAGGGTGTCATCATCCATGGCGGCGATCTCCTCCACGCTCAGCTCCCGCACCACGCGACCCTCGAAAGGCCCGCGGCGCTTTTTATGATTCCAGCGAGGATTCACGCCGTAGCCGCCCTGCAGCTGATAGAGGAGCACAGGTACTTTCAGCATGCGAATGAGCTTTACCACGGAGGGGTCAACATAGAAGGAGTAGTCCGCCCACACGCGGTTGCCCGTGGGGAAGAGGAGGATAGAGCCACCCTCCTTCACCGTCTTGAGACAGGTACGGATGCATTTAATATCGGCAGCGGCCTTGTGCTTATAGATGGGGGCAAAAGCCCAACGCAGCAGCCGCTGGAAAAAACCGTTGGAGTTCAGGTGATCCGAGGCGATGATGTAGGGCATCTTATTAAAGCTCAGCACCACGAAAGCGGGATCGAGGAGGGCTTGATGGTTGGACAGGATCAAGTACTGCTTGCCCGCATCAATGTGGAACTTCTCTGCTCGATAGCCGTAATAGACCTTCATTGCCGCCCAAATGATGGGATAGAGGAAGCGGTAGCACCGCTGATGACGGGGATAAATGTGCTGATTGGAAGCCATTTTGTCACCCCTCCTTTTGTTTGCATAGATGGTAATAGTGTAGCACAAAACTCCCTGCAAGTCCATAGAAAGCCTCCGCCGTGATACTAAAAAATGTAAATTAGCAAAAACAACTTCTCCAAAATCAGAGCAAAAGTTACCTTAAAAGGAAAAACTTCACCGCAGCTGTTGCAATTTTTCGTGGAATGTGCTACCATATAAGAACAAAATCAAGGAATTTGTCAACCACAGAAATACATTTTGTTGTCGAGGAGGAAACAGTCATGCTGCAGATGGAAATGCTTTGGAACGCGCGGAGCGTTTTGTCCGGTGTCATCAATAAAACCCCTCTCATTCCCGCCGGTACGGTGGGGGAGGGCGGCTCTTTGTTCTTAAAGGCTGAGTGTTTGCAAAAAACGGGTGCATTTAAGCTCCGTGGTGCGTACTATAAAATCGCCACCTTGACCGAGGAGGAGAAGCGCCGTGGTGTCATCGCCTGCTCTGCTGGCAACCATGCGCAGGGCGTGGCCTTCGCCGCTCGCGACATGGGCATCCATGCCGTCATCTGCATCCCCGAGGGCGCACCTCTTTCCAAGATCGAGGCCACCCGCAGCTACGGTGCCGAGGTGGTGCTGGTGCCCGGCGTGTACGACGACGCCTACGCCGAGGCCATCCGCCTGCGGGACGAGAAGAACTATACCTTCATCCATCCCTTTGACGATCCCGCCATCATGGCCGGTCAGGGCACCATCGGTTTGGAGATCCTCGACCAGCTGGAGGATGTGGATGTGGTCGTGGCGGCCATCGGCGGCGGTGGACTCATCTCCGGCATCGCCTATGCCGTCAAGCAGCTCAAGCCCTCCTGCAAGGTCATCGGTGTCCAGTCCGAGGGTGCAGCCAGTATGTACGAGGCTCTGCGCCGCGATGAGATCATCACCCTGCCCCGTGTGGACACCATTGCCGACGGTATCAAGGTCAAGACCGCGGGCGATAAGACCTTCGAAATGTGCCGCAAGTATGTGGACGAGGTGGTGACCGTATCCGAGAGCGAGATTGCCGAGTCCATCCTGTGGCTGCTGGAGAAGCAGAAGCTGATCACCGAGGGTGCCGGCGCCGTGTCCGTGGCCGCTGTGGCCTCCGGCAAGATCGATGTTGCCGGCAAGAAGGTGGTGGCGCTCCTCTCCGGCGGCAACGTGGATGTGACCACCTTGGAG
>JAZQMH010000198.1:0-10066 GCA_045543255.1 Vescimonas sp. | reverse complement strand
CCGATGGCGGCGAGGAAATCGCGATAGCGCTGGACAACGAGGAAATCCTTCGTCACCTCGCCACGGTCAAAGGCCGCCCACATACGGGCATTGCAGTGCTCGTAGGTGCGGAAGTTCTCCTCCGTGTCGGGGATATGGTGCTCCGTGCAGACGGCGGAGAAGGCGGTGCGGTTGGCCTTATCGAAGTCGAAGAGGGTATTGTCCGCGTCAAAGAGTAAGTAGGGGTAGTTCATAGGGGTCTCCTATATTATATATGTGTTCTCAGGAATAATAGCGGTCATCCTGCCACTTGGCAGGGTTCGTATCGATGTACGCCCAAATACGCAGATATTCCTTTTCATTCCTCACAACATGGTCATAGAAGGAACGCTGCCAAATATTCCTGCCCCACACGCGATTGCATCTTCGCTTGAGCAGAGAGATGAACTTTGGCACAGCACCATTTGTAGGGTTCGGCGCTTGCGACGAACCGCAGCCGTCTACCGTCAACAGCAGATGCACATGGTTCGGCATCACCACGAATTTATCGACGCTGACATCTCCCGTCACCTGCAGCAAGTACTCCTGAACAACAACGCCGAATGGTGACAGCTCTACTTGCGGGGCGTCGTAAACGCCGCCCCCTACAACTTCACCAAGGAGCTTTTCCTTATTGTGGGTACAGAATGTAACAAAGTAGCTGCCAGCGGTAGAGTAATCGTATTGTGGCAGGCGGGTTGGCTTTCTAACAGGAAGGCTCATTTATGTAAACCATTCCCTTACGCCATGAGCCACACGAAGATGGCGTTGCGGGCGCGGTCGGTGTAGACCTCCTCCAGCTCCTGCTTGTGGTAGAGGTAGCCCGCGTCGTCGTAATATTTCGCGCCGTGGGGGCAGCACTTGACGCAGGCGCAGCACTTGATGCACACGCCGCTGACCACGGTGGGGTCACTCTCCTCGATGCTGCCCATGGGGCACTTCTGCACGCACAATCCGCAGCCGTCGCAGAGGGCGGGGTCGGTCTTGGGCTTCACCTTCAAAATATTGATGGGGTTGCCGTGGCGGTCACGGGGCGTAAAGTAGGGGGCAATGGGGTCATTGCCTGCGGGGATGGTCTCGCAGTAGTCCTCGGAGAGGAGCTTTTCTGCAATAAGGGAGGAGAACATATCCATCTCCTTTTCATCGGCGGCGTCGGGACGACCTGCGCCGAGGGTGGTGGAGAAGGCGTGCTCCCCCACAAAGGCGCCTGCGGCGATGCAGGTGAAGCCATCGTCGCGGAGGATGTGGTGGAGCTCCATGAGGGAATCGTCAAAGTTGCGGTTGCCAAAGAGCACCACGGGGACAGCCAGCGCGCCGTTGCCCTGCACCTTGCCCGTCAAATAGGGCAGGAGGAGATTGGGCACGCGGCCAGCGTAGGTGGGGCTGCCCCACACCACCAAGTCATGGTCGGTGAAGGAGAGCTCCTTCTCACGATTGGCGGGGACGGCATAGGAGAACTCTTGGTACGCTGCGCCCAAGGACTTGGCTAAATTGCGGGCGATGCGGCAGACCGTCTTTTCCACCGTGCCTGTGGGGGAAAAATGGACGGCGTGGACAGTGGTGATGGTCATAGTTCAAAATCCTCCGCCTTCATTTTTTCCATGGGCAGCTCTGCGGGGCGCTGGGGGATGCGGCGCAAAGGCTCGTAGCGGAAAGCGCCGCAGCGGTCTTCTGCCTGTACCACGCCGCGCTTGACGCAGGCCACTTGTGTTTCGGAGATGGTGGTGCCATGGACACAGTAGGCACAGCGGGGGTCGATGTGCTTGCGGAACAACATAGGACTACCTCCTCTTTCGGATAAATTACAGGGCGTAGACGACGATTTCGCCGTTTTCGGCGGTGGCTTTCAGTTGGGTGACGGGATTTTCAAAGGCGGCGATGATTTTGCCTGCCATGGGGTCTTCCAGTTCACGCTGGATGCAGCGGCGCAAATTGCGTGCGCCGTAGGCGGCGGAGTAGGATTTCTCCACCAAGACATCAATGACACCGTCATCGTAGGTGAAGGTGAAGCCCTTATCGGAGAGGCTCTCCTGCAATTCGGAGAGCATAATGGCGGCGATAGAGCGGAAATGCTCCTCGGTGAGCTGACGGAAGTACACCACCTCGTCCACACGGTTCAAGAACTCGGGGCGCAGGAAGCTTTGGAGAGCCTTCATAACCTTCTCCTTGCCCTGCTCGTCGCCGCTCTTGCCGAAGCCCACAGCGCCCACGCTCTTATCAGAGCCGGCGTTGGAGGTCATGACGATGACGGTGTTTTCAAAGTTCACCTTGCGGCCGTGGGCATCGGTGATTTGACCGTCGTCGAGGATTTGCAGGAGAACATTCAGCACATCGGGGTGGGCCTTCTCGATTTCATCGAAGAGCACCACGGAGTAGGGCTTGCGGCGAATTTTCTCGGTGAGCTGGCCTGCTTCATCGTAGCCCACATAGCCGGGGGGAGAGCCCACAATGCGGCTCACGGAGTGCTTCTCCATAAACTCGGACATATCGAGGCGGATAAGGCTCTCGGGGGCGTTGAACAAATCGTCGGCAAGCTGCTTGACAAGCTCCGTCTTACCCACGCCCGTAGAGCCCACGAAGATGAAGCTGACGGGCTTATGCTTGGGGGAGATGCCCACGCGGTTGCGGCGGATGGCGGCGGCAACGGCGGCAACGGCCTCGTCCTGTCCCACAATGTGCTGCTTCAACCGATCCTCCAGCTCGTTGAGGCGGCGGAACTCGGCTTCCTTAATTTTACTGGCGGGGATTTTCGTCCACATCTCGATGACGCGGGCGATGTTGTCCATGGTGAGCTCGGGAGTGCCGAGGGCGCGGAGTTCGTTCAATTCTGCCTCGGCCCGCATTTCGCGGGAGCGGAGCTCGGCGATGCGGGCATAGCGGGCATCCAGCTCCTCCTGTGTGTACTCCTTGCCGTCGGCGGCGGGAGCGGACATGAGGGCCTCACGCTCGAAGGTGAGATTCTCCATCTCACGCTCCAGCTCCATGCGGCGGTTGATGGTCTTATCGTGGAGGTTGCGGTCAGAGCAGGCCTCGTCGATGAGGTCGATGGCCTTGTCGGGGAGGAAACGGTCGGTAATGTACCGCTCGGAGAGAAGCACCGCTTGACGCAGGACGCCATCGGGGATGGAGACGCCGTGGAACTGCTCATAGTAATGGGCGATGCCGCGCAAAATCTTCAGCGTGTCCTCCATGTTGGGCTCGTTGACGGTGACGGACTGGAAGCGGCGCTCGAGAGCCGTGTCCTTCTCGATATGCTTGCGGTACTCATTAAAGGTGGTGGCGCCGATGACTTGAATCTCGCCGCGGGAGAGGGCGGGCTTCAAGATATTGGCGGCGTTCATGCTGCCCTCGGCATCGCCAGCGCCCACGATGTTGTGGACTTCATCAATGACGAGGATGATGTTGCCCGCCTTGCGAATCTCCTCAATGAGACCCTTCATGCGGCTTTCAAACTGGCCGCGGAACTGGGTGCCTGCCACGAGGGCGGTCAAATCGAGAAGAAAGACCTCCTTATCACGGAGCTTGAAGGGCACTTCCCCCTTGACGATGCGCTGGGCAAGACCCTCGGCGATGGCGGTTTTACCCACGCCGGGCTCACCGATGAGACAGGGGTTATTCTTCTGACGGCGGTTCAAAATCTGCACCACACGCTCGATTTCCTCTTCTCTGCCGATAACGGCGTCCAGCTTGCCTTGGCGGGCGCGCTGAGAGAGGTTGATGCAGTAGTTATCGAGAAACTTGCGCTTGGGCTCTTTCTTGCCGCGAGGAGCGCTGTTGCCATTATCATGGGGCTGAGGGGGCTCGACAGGCATATTGCCGCCGCCCTGACCGAAGAGACGGTTCAAGAAGGGGAAGGTGGCAGTCTTGCCGCTCTCGGTCTCGTCCTCGTCCTCCATATCGGGCAGTTCTTCTGCGCCGCCGAAGGCCTGCATCATCTCGTTGGAGACACTCTCCAAATCCTCGGGGGTGATGCCCATGCGCTTCATCATCTCCTCCACTTGGGGAAGGCCGAGAGAAGCGGCGCACTTAAGGCACAGACCCTCATTCTGGGTCTCGCCCGTCTTTTCATTCATGCGGGAGATGAACACCACCGCAACATTTTTCTTACATCTGGTACAAAGGGTAGGCTGCATAGTTACTTATCCTCCATGGTTATCGAAGAAGCGCCAGTAAGCTCGCGGGCGTATTGGCGGCGAAAAAGCTGTAGAGATATGTATCAGCGGGGTCGATGAAGCCCGTCAGCTTCACCGCCGCCGTAACAAGGAAGCAAATCAAGATGCCCAGCACAAGGCCGAGGATGCCGCCGCCGAGACGGTTGGCAAGACCCAAAACGGGCACACGCTCCACAAGGCGCAAGGGCGTGGTGATAAGCCGCAGGAAAAGGGTCAGCACCAGCATGGACAAGAGGAACAGGATGACGAAGGCCACCGTGTGGATGATGCCGCCGAGGGTATCTTCCAAGGCGGTAACGCCTGCGGTGATGATGCCGTTGACCATCTCCTGCATCATGTCGCCGAGACCCTCCAGCAGGTCGCCGCCCAAGGAGGCGGTTTGGGGCGTTGTCACCGCCGTGGTGACCTCGTCCATCACGAATTCCTCCACATAGGGCAAAATCCAGTCGGTGACGGGCTGGGCGAAGGTGTTGGCGACCCAGCCGCTGCCTAAAATGGCCACCACGAAGATGACCACACCCAGCAGCGACTGCATGAGACCACGGGCAAGGCCGATAATCAGGCTGAGAGCCAGCACGGCGATTAAAATAATATCCACAATATTGGCGGGAGTCATAAGCGTGTCCTCCAAAGAAGAAAATCGTTAGGGAAGGTATAAGCCCGCAGTGGCTGCGCCTGCCAAGACGGCACTGCCGTCGTTGCGCATGAACACGGCGCGGGTCTGGGAGACGTAGGGCAAAGAGGCAAGCTCCGTAAGGAACTTATCGTAAATCACAAGGCGGTCGGTGCACAGAACTGCCACATAGCGGCCTGCTACGGACATATCCAGCACCTCGCGGTCTAAGTCCGCGCCGCCCAGCTCGTTGCCCTCGCCGTCCACGGTAATGAGGGTGGTTTGGCTGCCTGTGCGGTAGCGGGAGAGGAGCACGGCGGCGAAGTCACTCTCCTCCGACACGGCGCAGCGGCGGAGGAAGAGACCGTTGAAGGCATAGCTGGCGAGGGACGCGCCGTTTTTATCAAACCAGTAGAGCCCACCCTCGGCGGCGGCGCAGAAGCCGCCCTCAAAGCGATGGAGGGCATAGACGAGACCGTCGCAGATGGAGACGGTGGCATAGGGTTTCTCGCTGTTGGTGCGGTAGAGGGTCAGAAAGCTCTCAAACATGCCCTGCTCCTGTCCCATGGTGACGGCGGCGAGGGTGTTGCCGTCACGGCTCAAGGCGCAGGTCATAACGAAGCGGGAAGCGCTGCGGAAAGAGAAGGCGGGCTGCCCTGCCCCGTCATAGACGGTGACAGCGCCCTTATAGCCGCTTACCTCGTGGCAGACCACGATGCTGCCGTCGGGGGCGACAGAGGCCTCCAGCACCGCGCCGTCCATGGTCTTTGTCCAGCCAAGGCCAGCGGGGGTCAGCACATACAGCTCATCGCCGCCGATGTCGTAGGCGACGGCACAGCTCTCCCCCGAAACCAGCGCGGGGGCGAAGAAGTGGACGGCGGTGGAGTAAAGGACGGTGCTGTGTTCATCCAGCACCTGCAAGCGACCCTCCGAGAGGATGGCGAGGCTGCCGCCCACGGGGGCGAAGCAGCGGGCCTCGTCGCTGTCGTAGGCATAGAGCTTGGCGATGCCCGTCTCGTCCTTTTCGGCGCGGGCGTAGATGATGCTGCGGCGCAATCCATCGAAGGAGTTGGCATCCCACAGCACCGCCGCGGCAACACCTGCCATAATGAGCAGGACAACAAGGGTGAACCACAGCCATTTGCGGCGTGGTTTCTTCTTCCGCGCCACGCGGCGGGGTGCATCCTCCTGCACGTTGCCCTCGGGCAGGTCATAGAGTTTTTGGGTGGTGTATTTCATAACCTATCCTCGTATCAGCCGTTCAAGCGCTCGTCGTCATACCACACGCGGGTGAGGTAGAGACCGCCGGGGGGCGCGGTGGGCCCTGCCAAGGTGCGGTTGCCGCTTGCCAAAATCTCGGGAATCTCCTCGGGGGTCAGCTTCCCCTCGGCGGCGTAGAGCACCGTGCCCGTAATGGCACGTACCATATTATACAAAAATCCGTTGGCGCAGACCTTCAGCTCCAACAGCTCCCCTGCCCGCGTCACGCGGCAGTAGTGGATGGTGCGGACGGTAGATTTCACATTGGTGCCCACGCTGCGGACGGCGGCAAAATCGTGTGTGCCCTCAAACATACGGGCGGCACGGTCAAGCAATTCTTCGTCCAGCTTCTTGGGATAGAAGTATGCGCGGTTTACATAAAAAGGATTCTTGATGCGGGAGTTATAGATGCGGTAGGTGTACTCCTTCTTGATGCAGGAGGAGATGGCGTTGAAATCCTCCGCTACCTCAAAGGCGGCCTTCACCACGATGTCCTCGGGGATATGGGTATTGACGGCGAAGGGCAGGCGGTCGGTGGGGATACGGGAGGAGGTGCGGAAATTGGCCACGTAATGCTCGGCGTGGACACCTGCATCGGTGCGTCCGCAGCCCACCACGCGGATGGGCTCACCGCAGACCATGGAGAGGCCGCGCTCCAAGGTGGCAGCCACGGAAATCTCCGTCTTTTGCACCTGCCAGCCGTGGTAGGCGCTGCCGTTATACATCAAAATCAAGGCGATGTTGCGCATGGGGTCTCTCCTTTTACCGCGAGGTTTCTTGGCCTTTTGTAGGGGCCGATGCCCACATCGGCCCGCCCAACATACGAAAGTGTATCGGTAAACGACGGGTCGATGTGGGCATCGACCCCTACGAATTATCACAAGGAATGCCTTCCCTCACATTCCTAACTGTCTTAGCACGATAATTCCCGCTGTGACCACCACGAACAAGGCGATGGCGGCGAAATCACGGGGGGCGTAGCGCAGGACATGGAGGGCGGTGCGGCCCACACCGCCGTGGTAGCAGCGGCACTCCATAGCCGTTGCCAGTTCATCGGCGCGGCGGAAGGCGCTGATGAAGAGAGGCACGAGGATTGGCACAAGGGCCTTGGCACGCTGGAAAATATTGCCGCTTTCAAAATCGGCGCCACGGGCCTTCTGCGCCGACATGATTTTGTCCGTCTCCTCAATCAAGGTGGGGATAAAGCGCAGGGCGATGGACATCATCATGGCAAGCTCATGGACGGGGAGCTTCAGCTTTTTGAGGGGGCTCAGTAAACGCTCCAAGGCGTCCGTAAGGCTGATGGGACTGGTGGTGTAGGTCAAGAGGAAGGTGCCCATAATCAGCATGATGATGCGCAGCACCATAGCGATGGCGTGCTCCACGCCCTCCCATGAGATGCGGCGCAGCAGCCACACATCCACGATGGGCTCACCTGTGGTGAAGAACAGATTCATGATGCCCGTGAAAATAAGGATAAAATACACAGGCTTCAAGCCCTTTGTCAAAGCGCGGCGGCTCACCTTGGAGATGCGGATGCACACAAACAGGAGCGCCGCCACAATGGCGTAGCCCAGCCACCCCTTACAGGTGAACAATGCCACGATGTAGAGGATGACGCACAGGAGCTTGGCACGGGGGTCAAGGCGATGGACGAGGGTATTGCCGGGGAAAAACTGACCTAACGTGATGTCTTTCAGCATGAACCCACCTCCTTTTTCGGGAGGATGGCGCGCTCCAAAGCGTCCACGGTGAAGATAGAGCCCTCCACCGCCATGCCACGGCGGCGGAGCGCGGCGGCAATCTTGGTAGACTGGGGCACATCGAGACCCACCGCCTCCAGCTCGTCGGCGCGGGCGAACACCTCAGCGGGCGTGCCCTCCATGCAGACACCGCCGCCCGAGAGCACGATGATGCGCTGGGCATTGCGGGCGATTTCCTCCATGGAATGGCTCACCAACACCACGGTAGAGCCGCGCTTTTCGTGGTATTCACGGAGCATCTGCAAAATGCTCTCACGGCCTCGGGGGTCGAGACCCGCCGTGGGCTCATCTAAAATCAGCACCTCGGGCTCCATGGCCATGACGCCTGCGATGGCTACGCGGCGCTTTTGACCGCCAGAGAGGGCGAAGGGGGACTTATCCAGCACCGCCTCGTCAAGACCCACCGCCTCGATAGCGGCGAGGACACGGCGCTCCACCTCGTCAGCGGAAAGGCCCATGTTCTTCGGGCCGAAGGCGATGTCTTTCCGCACCGTATCTTCAAAGAGCTGATACTCGGGGTACTGGAACACCAAGCCTACGCGGAAGCGGACAGAGCGAATCTTCTTCGGCTCTGCCCAAATGTCGGCGCCGTCCAAGTAAATGGTGCCCGAAGAGGGCTTCAAAAGGCCGTTCAAATGCTGAATGAGGGTGGACTTGCCGCTGCCTGTATGACCGATGATGCCCAAGAATTCACCACGGCGAATGTCAAGGCTCAAGCCCTCCACGGCGCTGCGCTGGAAGGGCGTGCCTACACCGTAGGTATGGGTTAAGTTGTCAACACGAATAATCGATTCCAAAGTAGGGATTCCTCCAAAACACGGGGAAATTGCGCCCCGTGGTTGTTTTTTCTTAGTTCAGTGCGCCAAAAACTGCGTCGGCGCAGGCTTCCACATCGAGGGCATCGAGAGGCACCTCGTACCCTGCGGCGCGGAGACGGTGCAGAAGCTGCACCGTGTCGGGGACGGTGAGACCCATGGCCTCCAGCTCCTCCACGCGGGTGAAAACCTCCGTAGGCGTGCCGTCCATGGCGACGCGACCCTCGTTCATGACCACCACGCGGTCAGCCAAAATGGCCTCGTCCATGTGGTGGGTGATAAGCACCACGGTGATGCCCATCTCGCGGTGGAGTGTCTCGATGGTGGCAAGCACCTCGCGGCGGCCTGCGGGGTCCAGCATGGCGGTAGCCTCGTCAAGGACGATGCACTGGGGCGCCATGGCGATGATGCCCGCAATGGCGATGCGCTGCTTTTGACCGCCCGAGAGCAAGTGGGGTGCGTGGCGGGTGAAGGCGTCCATGCCCACGGCGGCGAGGGCTTCATCCACGCGGCGGCGAATGTCGACGGAGGGCACACCCAAATTCTCAGGGCCGAAGGCCACATCCTCCTCCACCACGTTGGCGACGATTTGGTTGTCGGGGTTTTGGAACACCATGCCCACGGCGCGGCGAATGGCGATGATTTGCTGCTCATCCAGCGTGTCCATCCCTGCCACGAACACCCTGCCGCCCGAGGGCAGCAGCACCGCGTTCATATGCTTGGCGAGGGTGGATTTGCCCGAGCCGTTGTGTCCCAGCACCGCCACAAAGCTGCCCTTTTCAATGGTGAGGTCAACGTTGCGCAGCGCCACCGTGCCCTGCTGCTGTTCCTCCTCTTGGGCGGGATAGGCAAAGGTCAAGTCACGGACTTCTATCATAGTAGACATAATTCTTGTTTCCTTATGTTATGGTAAACTGGATTAGGGTGAGGCGGGCGGATACTATCCGCCCCTACGGGGTTGAATGAGACTTCAATCAACGGTTGTAGGGGTCGATGCCCACATCGACCCGTCAACATACGAAAATGCTTACGGTAGAACGCGGGCCGATGTGGGCATCGGCCCCTACAAATTAAAGGTAGCATCGCCTCTGCGTCTAACTCGCTCAGCCGCTTCGTGCAGAGGAAATGTAGGAAATGTTCCATCGTAAGCGGCGGGGTGAGGGCACCCCGCCCTACATAGCCTCAAGAGGTGCGGTAGAAGTAAAAATAATCATTTAATCATTTTCCCTCGCGCTTGGCGTGAGGAAATATACTTCGCAGTCCGCCAGTGTGCCCGCAGGGCGCGCGCAGAGGACTGAAAAGGGGGTATACGGGGGAAAGCCCGTTTCCCCCGTAAGTTACTCCGCCGTCCATCTTCCCGTTGCACCACACGGCAGTGCCATGCCGCTTTCGGTGCAGGGGAGGCCCAGCTCGTCCCATGTCACC
>JAZQMH010000197.1:0-6047 GCA_045543255.1 Vescimonas sp. | reverse complement strand
TCCTTGGGGTTGTTGATGACTTCCTGTGCAGGGCCTTCCCCCACAATGACGCCGCCGACCATAAAGACGATCCGGTCTGCCACATCGCGGGCGAAGATCATCTCGTGGGTGACGATAACCATGGTCATGTTCTCCTCTGCCAGCTGGCGAATGACCTTCAAAATCTCGCCGGTGAGCTCGGGGTCAAGGGCGGAAGTAGGCTCGTCAAAGAAGAGGATGTCGGGCTTCATAGCCAGTGCACGGGCGATAGCCACACGCTGCTGCTGACCGCCGGAAAGCTCGCAGGGATAGGCATCGATCTTATCAGACAAGCCCATCTTATCAAGCAGCTCCTTAGCTGTCTCGATAGCTTCCTCTTTCGAAACACCCAGCACATTGATGGGGGCATCGATGAGGTTCTTCAACACAGAATAGTGAGGGAACAGATTGAAATTCTGGAACACCAAGCCGAAACAGCCGCGGGCTCTTTTCAGCGCTGCCTTATCGGCGTAAACTGCCTTGTCATTCACCGTGCTAACGATGTTCTCACCCTTATAGGCAAGCTCACCTGCGGTCATATCCGTCAAAAGCGTAGCACAGCGCAGAAGGGTGGATTTACCGGAGCCGGAGGGGCCAATGATGGCCACCACTTCACCTGCATCCACAGACAGAGAGATGCCCTTGAGAACTTCCAAACTCTCGTTGAACACCTTTCTTACATTTTCCATTTTCAGAATATTCATCGCTGCACCTCTTAGGAATAGTAGTTCATGCTCTTCTCGACCTTGCCCATCACCAAGTCCACAACACCGTTAAAGATGAAGTAGAACACGCCGGCCACAAGGAAGGGCATAAAACTGGTCTGGGAGTTGGCGATCTGCTTACCAATGGTAAACATCTCCTGATAGGAGACAGTGAAGGCCATGGAGGTATCCTTAACCAACGTCACCACCTCGTTGGTGATGCTGGGCATAATGCGCTTGACCACCTGAGGCAAAATAATGCGGAAAAAGGTCTGCATCTTGGAATAGCCCAACACATTTGCCGCCTCATACTGTCCCACCGGCATAGACTCAATACCACCGCGATAGATCTCGGCAAAGTAAGCGGCGTAGTTAATAGCAAAAGCGATGACCACAGGGATCAGCTTATTGCGGGAAACGGAAATCTCAAAAAGATAATAAGGGCCGTATGTAACAGCAAGCAGCTGCAGCATCAAAGGCGTACCGCGCAGAATAGAGATCACAAAGCGGGTAACGGAAGAAATCACCCGATTCTTGCTCATGCGCAGCCATGCCACGATCATACCGAGAGGTATGGAAAAAATCAGCGTCAGCGCGAAGATAGCAAAGGTTCTGCCGAGACCTTCGCTCATCTTCATTATCATGGTCATCAGTGTCATAGAAAAACCTCAACTCTTTACACACACGTTCCCGAAGGTGCATTGCGCACCTTCGGGAAGTGAGAAGTTACATAATTATTGATGTAGGATCTAACAATCAGTCGTTCAGGAACACCAGGTTGACGGGATCGATGTCGGGATAGTTGGCAGCGATCTTGGCATAGGTGCCGTTGGCAACCAGCTCTGCCACAGCAGCTTCCATCTCTGCGCACATCTCAGCGTCACCGGAACGGAAAGCGATACCGTACTCCTCAGCGCCCAGATCCTCGTTGATGATGGTGAAGCCCTCGTTCTCAGCCACGTAAGCAGCGGCCACGGGCATATCCACGAACACGGCGTCAACAGCGTTACCATCCAGATCGGCGAAGCACTTGATGAAGCTATCGGTGGTGCTCAGCTCAGCGAAGGTAGCAGCCAGAGCCTCCAGATCGCCGCCCTCGTTCAGCAGAGACTCACCAGAGGTGCCCAGCTGCACGCTGACGATCTTGCCGGCCAGATCAGCGGAGGAAGTGATGCCGCTGTCTTCCTTGACCAGGATGACCTGAGTGTTGTAGTAGTAGGGAGCGGACAGGACGTAGCCGGCTTCCTTCATGCTGTCGAGGATGGTCATGCCGGACCAGATGCAATCGCACTCCATAGCGTCCAGCTGCACCAGCTTCTGATCCCAGTTCACACCGAAGACCTCAAAGTTCCAGCCCAGCAGCTCGCAAGCAGCCTTGCAAACCTCAACGTCAAAACCGGAGTACTCGCCGTTGTCATCAATGTAGCTGAAGGGAGGATACTCGGGGTCAATGCCCATCACGAAGGTCTTAACCTCGTCACCATCAGCAGCGCCATCATCGGCGGGAGCCTTTTCGCCGCAAGCGGCCAGAGACAGCACCATGACCAGTGCCAGCACCATTGCAAAAAACTTTTTCATAATTTTCTCCTTTTCTGCTCGTCGCGGTTGTTGCGGCGGCTTTGTTTTATCGTGCTATCACTCTACCACTTTAGCACGCTAATGTAAAGACTTATAATCAACAAATATCCACGAATATTTTTGATTATTTTGTGCATCATATACAAACAAGGCCATAAACGAAGAAAAAGACGGCGGTTTACGCCGTCTTTTTCATATCTGCGAGCTGTTCTGTAAGCCGGGTTCTGTCTTGACAGTCATCTATCTAGCCGCCGTGTTGCCACGGCGATCAAGCCACCTCGGGGACGGTCGGGCCAACCAATGTCCCCATAGCGGTGTTGCTCCGGATAGAGTTTACAGCGATGGGCACTCTCGAGCCATCGGGTGTGCTCTTACCTCACCTTTCCACCCTTACCGCACGATCGAAGATCGGGCGGCGGTATATCTCTGTTGCACTTTTCCTGAAGTCGCCTTCGGCGGGCGTTACCCGTTATCCTCGCCCTGTGGAGCCCGGACTTTCCTCATCGGCAGGCTTTCGCCTTTGCCGCCGCGACTGTCTGAACACCTCGCCCGATTATTGTACAAAACTGCCGTCGCCTTGTCAACAAAAAGCGCTTCTTTTTCTTTTAATTGTGATATATGCCACAGCAAAACCACCACATCTCGTGGTAGAATGAGCCAACACTACTACATAAGGAGGCACAGCTATGGAATTGGGAAAGAATCTCCTCCCTGAGGATTATGTAGAGCCTACCTGCCCCCTGTGCATGAATGCCGACGCGGTAAAACGCATCCCTTTGCAGCGGGTGGCAGAAAAATTAGATGAATATATGGGGCGGCAGGATTTTGCCGCTGCACGCCGCCATCTCACTTACTGGCTTGCCGAGGCCGAAAGCTGCGGGGATCGCCGCGGTATGTTCGGCGTACACAGTGAATGGATGGGTTTTTGCCGTAAGATGGGCGAGGGCGAAGAAGCTATCTCCCATGCTAAGGCCGCCATGGCTCTGCTGGATGAAGTGGGTGCGGAATCGGTGGCGGCGGCTACCATTTATATTAATGCCGCTACGGTATATCAGGCCTTCTCCCAGCCTACGGCGGCGCTGCCTCTTTTTGAGCATGCGAAAGAGATCTATCACCGTGAGCTCTCCCCTACCGATGATCGCATCGGGGGACTCTATAATAACATGGCACTGACGCTGGTTTCCTTGGGTCGCTACGGCGAGGCCTATGAACTCTACAAAAAAGCGTTGGAGATCATGGCACACGCTGAAAACGGCGCGTTGGAGCAGGCCATCACCTATTTGAATATGGCAAACGCTGTGGAAGCAGAGCACGGCCTTGAAAAAGCCGAGGCGAAGATCAATCAGCATCTCGACAAGGCGGCAGATCTGCTGGATACCCCTTCCCTGCCCCGTAATGGCTACTACGCCTTCGTGTGCGAAAAATGTGCCCCTACTTTTGATTACTACGGGTTCTTCCTGTATGCCAACGACTTGAAGGAGAGAGCGAGGGAGATCTATGAACGGCCTTGAACTGAGCCGCGCCTTTTATGAAGAATACGGCAAACCCATGTTGGAGGAGCAGTTCCCCCAGCTGCTGCCTCTGTTGGCGGTAGGGCTCTTCGGCAGCGGTTCGGAGTGCTTTGGGTATGACGATGAGACCTCCCGTGACCACGATTTTGAGCCTGGATTCTGCCTCTTCCTGCCCGACGAGGACATCGTAGATCGCCGCACAGCCTTTCTCTTAGAGCGTGCTTACGCTAAGCTGCCGCGGGAATTTAAGGGCTTTCGCCGCAGCATCACCGCCCCTGTGGGCGGCCCACGCCACGGCGTACTGCGGACGAGCGAGTTCTTTTCTCAGAAAATCGGCAGCGCAGATGGCACATTACGCCTTGAAGACTGGCTGCGCGTGCCCGAATATGCACTGGCAGAGTGCTGCAACGGCGAACTTTTCTTCGATCATTACGGCGAAGTCAGCGCCATTCGTCAGCGATTGGCAGCCTATCCCCATGATGTGCGGTGCAAAAAGCTGGCAGGACAACTGCTGCTGACGGCGCAGGCGGGACAGTATAACTATCCCCGCTGCCTCGCCCACGGCGAAACGGCGGCGGCACAGCTGGCGGTGAACGAATTCGTCAATGCCGCGTTGGCGGTGATCTTCCTGCTGAACAGACGGTATCTCCCCTTCTACAAGTGGCGCTTTCGCGCCTTGCGTGAGCTGCCCCTCTTAGGTGACAGCGCACGGGTGTTGGAATATCTCCTCTGCACCCCCAACGACGAGGACACAGCACAGGAAAAGCAGGAACTGATCGAGGAGTTGGCAAGCAAGATCATCACCGTACTGCAGGAACAGCAGCTTACCGAGGCCATCTGCGGCGATTTGGAAAAGCACGCCTACTCCGTCAACGACCGTATCGGCGATGGCGCGCTGCGAAACGCTCATATTCTACTGGCGATATAAAGATTGAGAGAGATCCTACGGGGTCTCTCTTTCCGTTTTCTTTGAAATTTGCATATTTCTTCAAAAGATTCTCAGATTTATCGTTGAGATTTCTGTTGGAAGGGTGTATAATGCTTTAGGAAAATTTTTGGATAATTCAGGAGAATCCTCCAAGACTATCCTAATCATAAAGGAGCTTACCAAATGAAAGACAACCATAAAGTTCTGGTCGCCATTGTAAAGCGTGTGGTCATCGCGATCCTGCTTTGCGTGCTGACCTTCTCTATTGCTAAGATCGTCAGCTATTTTGATCAGCAAGCCGCTGCCGATCATATGCAGAATGAGATCATTAACGAGCATATCACCCCCGATTCTTCTCAGACCGAAGATCCTGCTGTGCCTGAGGATGATAGCTCTTCTACCGACCCTGTCGTTCCCGAGGAGGATAACGCCGAGGAGGAAACCCCCGTGGAGTCCGACACGCCTGATGACGCTGCCGACGCAGAAGAAACAGCGCCTTCCACCCCCGCTGTCTCTGAGGCTCCTGTAAGCAACGGCGGTTCTGCTGTGAAAAAGTCTGACGGTTCTGACGGTATTACGGTGGACTTCGCATCCTTGACCGCCAAATATCCCGATGTCGTTGGCTATATCTACGGCCCCGACACGAAGATCCAGTACCCCATCGCCTACGACAGCACCACCAATGATTATTATCTGAACCGTGACTTGGACGGCAATCTGAATGTCAACGGCAGCATCTTCATTGAGCATCTGAACGAGCCCGACTTCTCTGACCATAACACCATTCTCTACGGTCACCACATGAAGTCCGGTCTTATGTTCGCCGGTCTCGTAAAGTATAAAGATCCCTCTTATTACAACAGCCATCCCTATTTCTACATCTACACTCCCCGTCAGAACTATCGTCTGGATCTGTATGCAGGCTTTGTCTGCGCCCACGACGATGAGGTGTTTGCCACCGCCCTCACCCAGTCCCAGCTGCAGAGCATGGCGGCAAAGTCCACCTTTAATTCTGTCATCGATACGCCTACCGGAAATGTGGTGACGCTGTGCACCTGCTCTTACGAATTCAACGATGCCCGCTATGTCATGGTGGGTGAACTTGTCCCCATCAGCTGAACAGTAAATAACGATTAAAAGAGAGCCGAACGGCTCTCTTTTTTAATTTTTTGCTTGACTTTCCTTAGCAGGTTTTTGTTCCCCTTTTCTTCACAGCAAAGAAAAAATCCCGTCCTTGCGGACGGGATTTTCTTTACGCATTAATAATAACGCTTGTTGCGGTTCTTGCGGGCAGCCTCGGACTTCTTG
>JAZQMH010000196.1:0-6482 GCA_045543255.1 Vescimonas sp. | reverse complement strand
CATTATGGGTCTGTGCGTGGGTCACGACAGCTTGTTTATTAAGCACGCCAACGCTCTTTGCACCAACGTGGTCACCAAGGATCGCGTGCTGGCACACAATCCCGCCGCGGCACTGTATACGTCCAATATGTATTATCAGCGTTTGTTTGAAAAGCAGTTCTAAGAAAGAAGATAGAAAGCCCCGCAAAAGGAAGTCCTTTTGCGGGGCTGTTTTTTATTCCATAGGCGCGAGGGCGGCCCGCTTGCGGTAAGCCCACAGCAAAATCAGCAGGCTGAGGGTCATCATTACGGCGAAGAGGACGAAGGAACTCTTATACTCGTGGGTGTGGTCGGCGATAAGGCCGGGGACAACGGTGAAGATAATGCCGCCGAGGTTATAGAAGATTTGCAGCCACTTGAGGGTTTTGGCGTACTGCTGCTTCGAGGACAAGTCCTCTGCCCACAGGGGCGGGCCAACATTGAAAAGAGAAGCGCCCAGACCCAGCATAATGGCGAGGGCGAAGCACCAGAAGGTGTTGCTGCCGTCCATGCCAAAGACGAAGAAGCAGCCTGCAATGAAAATGAGGAACAGCAAGATGCTGCACTGCTTGGAGCCGATGCGGTCGGCGATGCTGCCGGCAATGAGTTTGCTGATAATGAGCATGAGGCCGAAAAGGGAAATGAGAGAGGCCGCCAGCTCCGCACTGTAGCCGCTGGTGCGGGTGAGGACGCCCAAATGTCCCGAGAAGGCCAAGCCTGCGCCGCCGTTTAACAGCATCATCAGCGCCAGCATCCACAGCATCCCACGAGGCAGGGTGAAGTCGGGGGAGGGGGCGTGGTCGGCGGCGATGGTTTCCTTCGATTCGCCGTAGGGGAGGATGCCCTTTTCCGCGGGGGTGTCGCGGATGATGAGATAGGTGACGATGGTACACAGTGCCATGAAAATGGCCTGTGCAATAAAGGCAGTCTCCAAAGAAAACCGCACCACCACAGAGGAGAGCAGAGGGGAGAAGGCCATGGTGGCGACCCCCGAACCTGCGGCACTGAGGCCTACGGCGAAGCCATGGCGGGCATGGAACCAGTTACTCAGCAGCAGCGACACGGGATAGATGACACCTGCGCCGTAGGAAAATCCTGCGAGGATAGCGCCGAGGTAATAGATAAAGGGATTGCTGCCCGCCACGCAGAATACGAGGGGGAACACTGCACCGATAATTGAGGCAAGCAAAATGCCGTGGCGCAGGGAGAATTTCTTATAATATACGCTCAAAAAGAAGGTGGTGAGGAAGGAAAATAGACAGCGGACGGAGAGAATGGCGCTGCCCATGCCGTCACTGATGCCCCGTGCCTCAATGAAGGGGAGGTAGACGGTGAGAATATTACTGCATAGACCCATGTTGCACAGAAAAAGAAGCAGGCAGGCAAAGCATACCGCCCAAGCATAGTGTCCGCGCTTCATAGTCTCACCTCCTCTCAAAGCAGTGTACGCTTTTGTGAGGCGAATGTAAAGAGGGGAAAGGGGAGAACTTGCAATTTCATATTCGGGACGATATAATGTGGAAAAAAGGAGGGGATAACGATGCAGGATAGCACCTTTATGGCACAGGCCATTGCCCTGTCGAAATTGGCGGTGGAACATGGAAACGAGCCCTTTGGCGCGGTGTTGGTGAAGGATGGAGAAGTGGTCTACACCAACGAAAATCAAATCTACACACGCCACGATCCCACTTTCCACGGGGAGTTTGGTCTCATTCGCCGTTTCTGTGAGGAGACGGGGATCACCGACTTGCGGGAATATACCCTCTATTCCAGCTGTGAGCCCTGCTTTATGTGCAGCGGCGCTATGGTGTGGGTGAAGTTGGGACGGCTTGTATACGGTGCCAGCAACGATGATTTGGAGACGATCTTGGGCAATGAGGGCTGCAATTGCAGCAAGATGGTATTTGATAACTCCTTCTGGAAACCCGAGGTAACGGCAGGTGTTCTGCGGGAGGAGAGCTTGGCGGTTCTCAAGGCGTATTTTGCCAAGCACGAGAAGGGTTGAGAAAGGAGATGGCCATGAACTGTCCCTATTGCGGTAACGAGATGGAAAAAGGCTATGTGGAACAGCAGCATATGATCGTTCCCCTTGAATGGTATAGCGCCAAACAGGAGGGAAGCTTCCTGTGGAGCAAGCGAAAGAGAATCCAGTTGACATCGGCTGCTGAGACGCTGACGGCGTGGTATTGCGGCGGTTGCGGTAAGCTGATTGCGGAGGTGGAGAAGGAATGAAAAAGCTGTTGGTTGTAGTGGATATGCAGGTGGACTTTATCTCCGGTGCGCTGGGGACGAAGGAGGCCGAGGCCATCGTACCTGCTGTTATTGAAAAGATCGCCGCCTTTGACGGGGATGTGGTCTATACCCGCGATACCCACGGCGAGAATTATCTTGCAACGGCAGAGGGGAAGAAGCTGCCTGTTGTCCACTGTGTGAAGGGCACGGCGGGCTGGGAGATCGACCCTGCGGTGCTGGCGGCAGGGGAAGGAAAGACGGCGGCTATCATCGATAAGCCTACCTTCGGCTCGGAGGAATTGTGCGATTTTGCGGAGCAGGGCGGCTATGAGGAAATTGAACTCATTGGCCTTTGCACCGATATCTGCGTCATTTCCAATGCCCTGTGTCTCAAAGCGCGGCTGTGGGAAAAGCCCATCCGTGTGTGGCGGGAGTGCTGCGCGGGAGTGACACCTGCAAGCCATGAAAACGCCCTCAACGCCATGACCATGTGTCAGGTGGAGATCCACTAACGTTTTTTCGTCGCTTTTGCAACACATTTTTTGGGAGAAAGATGGTATACTACGATAAAAACCAAAGGAGAAGGATGCTATGAAGAAATATATCTGCGATCTGTGCGGCTGGGAGTACGATGAGGCCAAGGGAGATCCCGAAAACGGCATCGCGCCCGGTACGAAGTTTGAGGATCTGCCGAAAGATTATGTCTGCCCCCTGTGCGGCGCGGCAAAGTCGGTATTTTCCGAGAGATAAAGAAGGATAAATAAAAAACCTTGGAGAAGATTCTCCAAGGTTTTTTTCATGTAGGTTGTCAAATTAGGTGTACTGCTTCAGACCCTCGGTGGCAGTCTCCTCGTCAGCGCTGATGGTGACGGTGAACTTCACACTGTTGGTGTGGCTGAAACGATCCAGCCAGCCCAGGAACTTCTCCACGGCCTGCAGGTCGTTATCACCGGTGATCTTGCACAGGTTGTCCACGAACACGTGGGAAATATCGTAATTACCTGCGTACAGACCGCAAACCAGGCCGCG
The DNA here is from genome assembly GCA_045543255.1 of Vescimonas sp. Taxonomy (GTDB): domain Bacteria; phylum Bacillota; class Clostridia; order Oscillospirales; family Oscillospiraceae; genus Vescimonas. The sequence continues at coordinate 3,203 of JAZQMH010000196.1, read as the reverse complement.
CAGGCACTCGTAGCTGTTAATGTTGTACTCACCGGCGTTGACCAGACGGACATTGTAGCTGACGCTGAAGGTCATGTCGGCGCTGGGTTCGATGCAGACCACGCTGCCGTTCTCGGCGGCGACGGCGTTGTTCATCAGCTCGATCAGCTGCTTCGTCTTACCTGCACCGTTGGAACCCATGATCAATCTAACCATAAAAATCACGCTCCTTCTGTAAAATGGGAGATCGGGATATTATCCCTATCGTAAGCATAGCATAGTTTTTCAAGAAAAGCAACGAGAAAAACCGCAAACTTTTTTGTAGGATTTGTTACTTAGCCCAGCTTTGCCAGCAGCTCCTCACGGAGAGCTTCGTAGCCGGGCTTGCCCAGCAGGGCGAACATGTTCTTCTTGTAGGCCTCCACGCCGGGCTGGTCGAAGGGGTTGACGTTCAGCATATAGCCGCTGAGACCGCAGGCGTACTCGAAGAAGTAGATGAGCTGACCGAGGGTGGCGGCATCGTTGACACCGGCTTCCACGATCACGTTGGGAACGCCGCCCTCCACATGGGCCAGCAGCGTGCCGTCCATAGCCTGACGGGCGATGAAGTCCATATCCTTGCCTACGAGGAAGTTGAGACCGTCGCCGTCGGCGGCGTCGAAGGGCACCTTCATCTCGTTCTTGGAGGGGCCAAAGCGCACCACGGACTCGAAGAGGTGGCGCTCACCCTGCTGGATGTACTGACCCATGGAGTGGAGGTCGGCGGTGAACTCCACGCTGGCGGGGAAGAGACCCTTGTTCTCCTTGCCCTCGCTCTCGCCGTAGAGCTGCTTCCACCACTCGGACATGAAGCGGAAGCAGGGCTCGTAAGCGGCCAGCACCTCGATCTTATAGCCGGCGCGGTACAGAGCAGTGCGGCCTGCGGCATACTGCCATGCGGGGTTGGCGGCATAATCGGCCTTGGTGCAGGTCTCCATCATCTCGGCAGCGCCGCCCATGAGGGCATCGATGTCCACGCCTGCCACGGCGATGGGCAGCAGACCCACGGCGGTCAGCACGCTGTAACGGCCGCCCACGTTATCGGGGACAACGAAGGTCTCGTAACCGTTCTCGTTAGAGAGGTTCTTCAGCGCGCCCTTGTGGGCGTCGGTGGTGGCATAAATGCGCTTGGCGGCGCCCTCCTTGCCGTATTTCTTCTCTGCCAGCTCGCGGAAGAAGCGGAAAGCCACGGCGGGCTCGGTGGTGGTGCCGGACTTGGAGATGGCATTGATGGAGAAGTCCACGCCCTCCAGCAGCTCCTCCACCTCGTGCATGGCGTCGGCGCTGAGACCGTTGCCCACAAAGTAGATGTTGGGGGTAGCTTTCTTCTTCAGATTATAGTTGGGGGAGCAGAGGCACTCGATGACACCGCGGGCACCCAGATAGGAGCCGCCGATGCCGATGACCACCAGCGCCTGAGAATCGCCCTGAATCTTGGCGGCAGCGGCCTTGATGCGGGCATATTCTTCCTTGTCATAGTCGCGGGGGAGATTCACCCAGCCGATGAAGTCGTTGCCTGCGCCTGTGCCGTTCTGCAGATGGCCCTGCGCGGTGTTCAGCTCGGGCAGCAGGGTTTCGGCGTAGTTGGGAGCAACAAAGGATTCGATGTTGGCGTTATTGACGCGGATCATAGCAAATGCCTCCTGTGTGTAATATTTCAATATGGTTGCATAAAGATTTCCTAACTTTCATCATACAACGGACAGGGAGAAAACACAAGGAGAAATTCCGCCTTTAGCCGCAGAAGATAGCCATTTTCAAAAGTTTCCCCACCATCTGTCCCCAAGTGAGCTGCGCGACATCCTCCTGTGCCAGCAGAGGGAGGGTTTTGACGATGGTATCGCCGCTGTGGACGGTCAGTGTGCCGAGGCGGTCGCCTGCGGCAACGGGAGCGCTGACCGCTTCGGGCAGGTCGATGGTTTGGGTGAGGGTGGCGGCGGGGGCCTTTTCTGTCAGCACGGCGCAGCCATCCGAGGGGAGGACGACGGCGACTGTATCCTCTGCGCCCAAGGTGACGGGGATGGGGGAAAGAGGCTCGGCGGGGGCGATGTGGGTGAGGGCGTAGGTGGAGAAGCCGTAGTTTAAGAGGGCTTTGGCATCGGTGTTGCGCTTGTCGGCGGTCTCGCCATCCATGATGACGGCGATCAGCTCCATGCCGTCACGCTCGGCGGTGGCGCTGATGCAGTAGCCCGCCTTGTCGGTGTAGCCTGTTTTAAGACCCGTTGCGCCGTCGTAGAAACGGATGAGCTTATTGGTGTTGCTGAGACCGAAGGTGCCACCCCGAAGAGTGTCCATCCAAATGGTGGTATAGTTGCGGATCTCGGGGTGATGGAGCAGGAGTTCGCGGCTCATGAGGGCGATGTCGTAGGCGGAGGTAAGGTGTCCCTCAGCGGTGAGGCCTGTGCAGTTGACGAAATGGGTGTCCAGCATACCGAGGGCGCGGGCGCGGCTGTTCATCTCCTCCACAAACAGCTCCGTGACACCTGAGACGTGCTCGGCGAGGGCCACGGAGGCGTCGTTGCCCGAGGCGACACACAGGGCTTTGAGAAGGTCATCCACGGTGATCTGCTCGCCCTCGGAGAGGAATACCTGCGACCCGCCCATGGAGGCGGCGTGAGCGCTGACGGTGACGATATCCTCGGTAGAGATAGCGCCGTCGTCGATGGCTTCCATCACCAGGAGCATGGTCATGATTTTGGTGACAGAGGCGGGAGGAAGGGCTTCGTGCTCGTTTTGGGCGAAGAGGATCTCGCCTGTTTCTTTTTCCATCAGCAGTGCCGCGTGGGAGGTGAGAGGGATCTCCACGGCGAGGGCGGGGACAATGAGAAAGATGCAAAGAGTAAGGGACAGGAACAGAGAAAGACAGCGTTTCATGGTGTTGCCTCCTATGGTGTGTTGCTCCACTGTATGAAAAAATGTGGCGGGGTATACGCCGAATTTCGCCTTGCATTGGCAGAGGGAGTGTGGTATGATAGCAGGGAACTTGATATTGACGCAGGATTCGTACATCGGTAGTACATCGGCTTCCCAAGCCGAGGAGGCGGGTTCGACTCCCGTATCCTGCTCCAAAAATACAGACCCCACCAGCCGTAGGTTGGTGGGGTCTGGATTTTTGGCGTTAGCAGTCGTGGAGGCGGACAGGGCGGGGGTCCGCAGACCGCTAAAGGAACATGCCGGTGGCATGT
>JAZQMH010000195.1:0-7139 GCA_045543255.1 Vescimonas sp. | reverse complement strand
CACCATCGCCTCCGGCGCCGAGGAGTATCCCGAGGGCTGCATCGAGGCTATGGCAAAGAACTTCAACACCATCGCCATCCCCGCCAGCGACATCGCCATCGAGCTTGGCAATGCCAAGTGCATGAACGTGGTGCTGTTCGGCGCTATGTGCGATTCTCTGGGCTGCCCCGAAATCGACTGGGAGCAGGTGGTGGCCGAGACCGTCCCCGAGAAGGTGCGTGAGCTGAACCTGAAGGCTTTCCGCGCAGGCCGCGAGGCTGCCAAGGCCGCCAAGTAAGTTGCTCTCCTTGCAAACGTATTTTTCCGGTTGCGTTTGCTGTTTCTATGAAAGAAGATGCACCCGCAAGGGTGCATCTTCTTTTGTGTTATCGTATGTCGACGGGCGGCTACTAGCCGCCCCTACGAATTCTATCGAGACCCCTTGCGACCTTGTAGGGCGGGGTGCCCACACCCCGCCGTCAACATACGATAGATGTTCGATAGACGACGGCGGCCTGAGGGCAGGCCGCCCTACAAATTCTATTGAGGCTTACGATAGAACAATACCTGTTACTTGTTACTTGAAGCAAAAAAGAGCCCCTTCGGGCTCTTTTTTACTTCATCACAGGGCTCGTCCGATACTCCTCGCCGCAGGGGGACACCTTCTCGCGGCACAAACCGTAGAGGTCGGTGTACCGCCCCTCCTGCTCCATGAGCCGCGCCGCCGCGCCCCCTAAGGCCGCCGCGTCCGCCGCCTTGGTCAACACGGGAACACCCCTATCCTGCATCTGCCGCAACAGCTGCCGCCCCTTCTCGTTTGCCGCCAATACGCGGGCGTAAGGAGGCGTCTCCGTCTCGCGGACAAGTCCCAGCCACGAGGCCATGACCATCCGCCGCAGCCGCGCCGCCGTGTATCGCTTTGTCTTGGCAAGGAACAAAATCTCCTCCAAGTCACGACCCTGCCGACAGGCATCGTGGAGCCGCCGATAGAGCCCCTCGCCGCCCCCATCGTAGGGCGCGAGGTCATCAGGGCCGCACTTACGCAAATGGGCCAAAATCGCCCGCCGGGCATAGCCCACATCTGCCGCCGTCCCCTGCTGCACCTCCCAGCGGAGGGCATCGGCCATCACCGTGGGGAGAAACTGGCAGCCACGCTGCAATTTTCCCTCCCACACAAGGCGGCGGACATAAGAGCCCGAGGCAATGCCGCCCTCGGCCTCTCCATCGTGCATAGCGCCTACCCGCTGCACTGCCATAGGCTGCATCGCCGCTCCCAGCTCACGGGCGGCGCGGAGATATTCCACCGCCAGCGTGTCGTTGGGCTGGCTCAGCACCGAGGCCGCCGCGTCACCCAGCATCTGCCCCACCGCCTGCTGCCGCGCGGCAGCGAAGGTGATGCCCCCATCGAGAAACCGCCGCAGCAGCCAGTCGTACTCCGAGGCCGAAAAGCTCTCCGCCACCTGCTGCAGCAGCGCCGTATCCCCACGCTCACTGCCGAAGGCGATGTGGTCGCAACCCGCCATTTGCAGCAGGGAGACGCCGCCACGGGCGAAAATCTCCGCCGTAGCCATAGCCCAAGGGGTGGGCACTTCCAGCACCAAGTCCGCGCCGCAGTCCACCGCCGCAGCAGCACGCAGGTGCTTGCGGATGAGGGCAGGCTCACCACGCTGGACGAAGTTGCCCGACATGGCGCAGACGATGGTGTCCGCGCCCGCCTTTCGCACCTGCTCCAAGAGATGCTGATGCCCCAAGTGGAGGGGATTAAATTCACAGACGATACCGGCAATCATAGCCCTTCGCCCCTTTCTTCCTTCTTTTCTCCATTCTACCCCAAGGGAAGGAGAATTGCAACTTGACAATTTGGGGCAGGGATGGGAGAATGAGGATAATGTGAGGGTCTACTGTAGACCTCTTGATATTTCGTAGGGGCCGATGCCCACATCGGCCCGTTGTTCTACCGAACATCTCTCGTGTGTTGACGGGGCGATGTGGGCATCGCCCCCTACAAAGTCTAACGCACTCCTATTCATTTATCGGAGGTCACCCCATGAACATCGCCCTTTTCTACGCCATGCCCTCGGAAATCAACAGCCTCATCCACGATGCCGCCCCTATGGAAACCGTCCACGGCGTCAGCTTCTACCGCCTCCGCGACAACCTCATGGCCTGCTGCGGCGGCGTGGGAAAGGTGAACGCCGCTATGGCTGCCGCCCTCCTCATTGAGCGCTATCATCCCGACCTTATTATCAATGTAGGCGTGGCAGGCTGCTTTGAGGAAGTCCCTATCGGTACGCTGGTGCTGGCAGAGGACTTCATCCAGCACGATGTGGACACCACAGGCGTAGGCGACCCCATCGGCCTCGTCTCCACCGTCAATATGGTCTCCTTCCCCACCGCCGACTTCCCCCGCGCCAAGGCCGCCATGGATAAGACAGGCTACCCCTACCGCACAGGCCGCGTGGCAACGGGCGACTGGTTCGCCATCCCCGGCGAGCGGGTGAACTTCATCCGCGAGACCTTCTCTCCCCTCCTGTGTGAGATGGAGGGCTGCGCCGTCGCCCAAGTCTGCCACCGTGCAGGCGTGCCCATGATGGCACTCAAATCCGTGTCCGACTGCCTCGTGGTGAAGCAGGACTACTATTTTAACTTCCCCGCCGCCATGGCTGACCTCAACAGCGCCGCCATGGCCTTCGTGGACGCATTGGAGGGCTGAGAAAATGGAAAGAATTGCCAGTTTTACCGTGAACCATGACACCCTCCGCCCCGGCCTGTATTTAAGCCGCCGTGATGGGAATGTCACCACCTTCGACCTGCGCTTCAAGCGCCCCAACACAGGGGATTTGCTCACCAACGCCCAGATGCACTCGGTGGAGCACGTCATCGCCACCCTTCTGCGCAACAGCGCCCACAAGGATGCCGTCATTTACTTCGGCCCCATGGGCTGTCAGACAGGCTTTTACTTCCTCTTCGACGAGGACAAGCTCTCCGTCCCCGAAGCCGTGAAGCTCCTACAGCTGACCTTCACGGCCGCCGCACGCTACATGGGGGAGATGCCCGGCAAATCCGCCCGCGAGTGCGGAAATTATGTAAACTTAGACATTGACCTCGCCCGCGCCTGCTGCGGCTTCTACGCCAAGGTCATCGAAAACTGGACGGAAGAGAAGTTGGTGTATCCGGAGTAAAAAAGAGCCCGCGAGGGCTCTTTTCAATTAACAATTAATAATTAACAATTAACAGTTATTTCGGCGCATCATCCCCTACATTTCCACCGCAGTAAGCGGCTGAGCGGGTTAGACGCTTAAGACGATGCTACATTTAGACGAGGTTTTTTCCGCAGAAATCTACGCGAGGGACGCCGCCATCCTTCTCAGCACCATAGCGCGTTGAAGGAAGTCTTGAAACCATGGGTTTCAAGCGGCGTTTCTTTTGGTACTTTTCTTTCGCTGATGAAAGAAAAGTACCAACATTCCCGTAACGGGCGGATACTATCCGCCCTACAAATTCTATTGAAAAATTGCAAATCCACCCGAAAAACTCCTTGACAAACCCACATCTCGCTGTTATACTTGAAAGGCCGCTTTGAATGGGTACAAAGTGTCAGCGAGGGAAAAATCCCGAAAATCTGGCCGCCCCCGACAGCGAGACCGTAATTAAGGAAAGGCAGGTGCAACAGGAAATGCAGGCTATTATCGTGACCGGTGGTAAGCAGTACATCGTCTCCGAGGGCGACACTCTGTTTATCGAGAAGCTGGAGGCCGAGGCTGGTGAGTCCGTGGTGTTCGACCGCGTGCTGGCCATCGTCGACGGCGAGAACACCAAGATCGGCGCTCCCGTGGTGGAGAATGCTAAGGTGGACGCTACCGTCGTGAAGAACGGCAAGGGCAAGAAGATCCGTATCTTCAAGTACACCCCCAAGAAGGGTTACCGCAAACGTCAGGGTCATCGTCAGCCCTACACCAAGGTTGAGATCGCTAAGATCAGCTTCTAAGGTATCGTAGATGACGAGCGTTACATTCCTCACAGAGGGAAACCGCATCATCGGGTTTGATGCGACGGGACACAGCGGCTATGGGCAGGAAGGCGAGGATATCGTCTGTGCCGCCGTCACCAGCGCCGTACGGCTGGTGGAGGCCACCGTCAATGACGTGATGGGTCTTTGTGCATCTGTCAAGGTCTGTGAAAAGACTGCCACCATCTCGTTCCGTCTCCCCGGCTCTTTGGGCCCCACGGCGGAGAACACCTGTCAAAATCTGCTGACAGGGCTCATGGTGTATCTTTCCCAGCTCCACGACGAATACCCCGACAATATCGAAGTGCTGGAAGCCTAAAGCCCCCCACTTCTTCTATCTTTCAGAAAGGATGGTACTGCGAAATGTTGAACATTGGTCTGCAGTTCTTCGCCCACAAGAAGGGCGTTGGTTCCACCAAGAACGGCCGTGATTCCGAGTCCAAGCGTCTTGGCCCCAAGCGCGCTGATGGTCAGTTCGTTCTCGCCGGCAACATTCTTGTTCGCCAGCGCGGCACCCACATCCACGCCGGCGCCAACGTCGGTATGGGCACCGATCACACTCTGTTTGCCAAGGCCGACGGCGTTGTCCGTTTCGAGCGTCTGGGCAAGGACCGCAAGAAGGTCTCTGTCTACCCCGCCGAGTAATTGGTATTAGAAAAGAGAGCCGCAAGGCTCTCTTTTTTTCTTCGAAAAAAAGAGTTTATTTAATGCGAGGGGTCATACCCTCCCCCTCGCGCTGCCCCATGCAAACTGGTAAACTTCTCCACGACATTTTCCCGCAAGGCTCTCTTTTTTCATTATTCATAACGACACACGATCTTGGGAAATTCCTCATGGAGATCGTCGAACACTGAAAGCATTGTCTGTGCATATTCCTGCAGTTCTTGAGGCATAGCAGAGAAACCAACGATGATGATTTCTCCCTCATCCTCTTCACCAAAAAGATCCGTAAGGCAATCCCACATAGCGTCCCAATTTTCACCGTAATAATCGGGAAAGGCGAACAGCTTGCGAATACGCCCATGGAGGTCATGCCAATCTTTGCAATCCGTCAAATCCAGTACATAAGGAAACCCATCGGTGACATACCAGCCTTTATTCATAAGGGACACCTCCTTTTTGGACAGTATAGCACCAACGTCCCCTTTGTGTAAAGGATAAGGCTCTTGAGGTGCTGAATCTCAAGGCTCCCTTGTGTAAAGGGAGCTGTCAGCCGCAAGGCTGACTGAGGGATTGTTTACGATGAATGTTCGTACTTTTCTTTCATCAGCGAAAATGTAGGGGCCGATGCCCACACGCCCGCGAAGCGTAGCGGAGCAAGTACCCTCCCCCCTCTCTGTCGCCTTGCGGCGACATCTCTCCCCGCTAGGGAGAGTCTCGCCCTTGGGGTATCGGCCCGTGCAACATACGATAGCCCTCCGTTAGACGGCGGGTCGATGTGGGCATCGCCCCCTACAAACATCGCAGGTAGCTTTCCCGAGAACCTGTAGGAGCGGCAATCTGCCGCCCGCCAACTGTTAATTATTAATTGTTAATTATCCTCTAAATCTTGACTATCCCTCGGTTTTCCGATAAAATAAATTAGTTAAAGCAATCTTAGACAACGAGGTGAATCCCCTATGGCAAACGGTTTTATTGATAAAGCACGCATCACCGTGAAGGCCGGCAACGGCGGCAACGGCGCGGTGTCCTTCCACCGCGAGAAATACATTGCCGCAGGCGGCCCCGACGGCGGCGACGGCGGCAACGGCGGCTCCATCATTTTGCAGGTGGACGACCATATGTCCACGCTGATGGACTTCCGCTACAAGCGCAAGTATACCGCCACCCCCGGTCAGGACGGCATGGGCGGCCGCAAAACAGGCAAGGACGGCGAGAGCCTTGTGATCAAAGTCCCTCGCGGCACGCTGGTGCGTGACGCCGAAACGGGCGAGATCATCAAGGATATGTCCGACTACGAGCCCTTCGTTCTCTGCAAGGGCGGTCGCGGCGGCTGGGGCAACCAGCATTTCGCCACCCCCACCCGTCAGGTGCCCCGCTTCGCCACGGCCGGTCTCCCCGGCGAGAGCCACGATGTGATCTTGGAGCTGAAGCTGTTGGCAGACGTGGGTCTGGTGGGCTTCCCCAACGTGGGTAAATCCACCCTCTTGAGCGTGGTTTCCAAGGCTCACCCCAAGATCGCCAACTACCACTTCACCACCCTCTACCCCAACCTCGGCGTAGTGTGGGTAGATGACGGCGTCAGCTTCGTTATGGCGGACATCCCCGGCATCATCGAGGGCGCAAGTGAGGGCGCTGGCCTCGGTCACGACTTCCTCCGCCACATCGACCGTTGCCGTCTCCTTGTCCATTTGGTGGACGTGTCGGGCAGTGAGGGCCGCGACCCCATTGAGGACTTCGAGGCCATCAACTTGGAGCTGAAGCAGTATAGCGCCGAGCTCGCCACCCGTCCTCAGATCGTGGTGGCAAACAAGACGGATCTGCTGGCAGACGACGAGCAGTTGGAATCCTTCCGCGCCCATGTGGAGGCACAGGGCTATCAGTTTATGTCCATGTCCGCCGCCACCCATCAGGGCACTCGTGAGCTGGTGGGCCGCATCGGCGCTATGCTCTCTACGCTGCCTCCCGTCACCATCTACGAGCCCGAATACGTTCCCCGTCCGCCTCAGATCGACACCTCCGCCCCCTTGGAAATCCACCGCGAGGACGACACATGGCTGGTGGAAGGCCCTTGGCTGGAGCGCTTGATGGCGAACATCAACTTCTCCGACTACGAGAGCCGTATGTACTTCGACAAGATGCTCCGTCAGAGCGGCCTGTTCGACCGTCTGGAGGACATGGGCATTCAAGATGGTCACATCGTGTCTATGTACAATTTGGAGTTCGAATATCAGGGATAAAAAAAGACGCCTTCGGGCGTCTTTTTTTCGCTGTTTTATTAATGGGGCGCTCTCTCCTCCTGTTCTCACATCTCAGAGCGCTGCTTCCGCCACTTGATATAGAGATCCGCTCCTGCCAGCACCAGCAAGATTCCCGCAGAAAAATACCACGGGACATAGCTCTCCCTGTAATTGGGAAGGATGATGTCCAAATCACACAGCACTATAAAGATAATGTAGGCCACCACGATCCCAAACTCGATCCATGCCTT
>JAZQMH010000194.1:0-13915 GCA_045543255.1 Vescimonas sp. | reverse complement strand
GTGCCGCCGGTGTAACCAGTAGCAGCGGGAACAACTTCCCAAACGGTGCTCACAACGCCGTCAATGGTCAGGGGCTTGACGGTGGAGTTAGCGGGAGCCTTGCCGATCTTGTAGATGGCGGTGCTGGTCTGCAGGCACTTGGTGCAGAGAGCGGAAGTGGGGACGTTGGCGCCGGTAGCGGCATCATACTTGAAGTTGCTGGCCACGAAATTGTGGTCGATGGTGTAACCCAGCTCAACGCCGGAGACGACCTCGCCGTTCAGCAGGTAGTTGGTGCCAACACCAGCATCGGCAGCACGATAGACCTTGTAGTTAGCAGCCATGAAGTAATCATCGGCCTTCTGAGTAGCGGTGAACAGGGTGTTGTCATACTGACCGCACTTCTTGCCCCAGTTATCGAATGCCTTGACAACCTCGGAATACTCGAAGTTAGCAGCACTGGTGCCGCCCACATACACATAGTACAGGACATCGGTCTTGCCAGCAGCGGTCACAGCATAGTCAGCAACGGTGGGGTTGGTAGTCTTCACGAAGTACTGGCCGTTGTTGGCAGCGATGTAAGCAACGCGACCGGAGCCATCCTTGTTGGTCTTAGCATCCTTTTCATCGAAGGACAGACCAGCGACATCGGGGGCCTTCAGCTTCAGAGCGGTAGCCATACCGGCGTCAGCCTGATACAGGTCGAACTTATCGCCCAGGGCGACGGCGGGAACGATGACAGCGGTACCATCGGTGGTTACCAGAACGGTGTAGCCGTGGGCAGCCACGTCAGCAGCCAGCTCGTCGGCATACTCAGCGGGCAGGGTGATGGTGGTATCGGCAATATCCTGATCCTCGTTGGGAATATCAAGAATCGTACCGACCAGCTCGGCACCGTCCTCAATATTGACAACCACGCCGGTATACTCTGCGGGAGCAGAGGTGTTGCCAATACGGATATTTGCCTGAGGATTCGTAGTTGCAACAGCCTTTACAGTACTGTCGGCATCAATATTGACGGTAATATTGTTATCCTCAATCTGAATCGTACCGGCGCTATTGGTCGGATCAGGAGTAGAGGTGTTGGTGCTGGACAGGGTGGAACCATTCACATTAAAAACGGAGCCAGCAGAACCCAGAGAACCGTCATCGGGCTTGACATACAGAGCGATATAACCAGACACGCTGGAATCTTCAATGGTCATAGTCACGGGGTTAAAGGTGGTAATGCCGTAACCGGAATTTCCGGCAACGATAGAAGAACCGTTAGTGACGTTCACATTGATATTATTGCCGCTACCGCCAACGGTGAAGGCCTGGGTAGAGCCATTCGTTGCGGTCAAATCAACATCGTTAAGCTCCAGAACGATATCACCGCTACGGGTCTCAACACAGCGGCCTCCTGCCACAGGGTTGGTGATAGCACCGTTCTTGATGGTCACGGTCATCACAGTACTGCCAACATTGTCAACACGGAACAGACGATTAGCGGTACCGGTGACAGTCTTGCCGTTCAGATCAATGGTGACACCCTTGGTGATAACGGTAGTGCCAGCGCTGATATGATCATTCAGCATAATGGTGTCGCCGTCAGCAGCAATTGTCAGAGCCTTATCAAAGGTAGCAACAGCAGTGGCAGCAGTCAGACCATTGTTTGCGTCATCGGCAGTAGAGCCGCCAACATAAACAGTCTTTGCAGCACCCCATGCGACAGTTGTCAGGCTCAGGGCCATCACGAGGGCCAGAACCAGACTAAAAAACTTCTTCATGGTTTCTTTTCTCCTTTTTAGATTTTCCAGCAATTTACAATAACAACAATATTATGTAAATCACCGTTTTGTGGAAAAAGGCCCTTTGCAGGGCCTTTTTCGTTGCGAACAGGCGAATAAACAACCGCGTTCATATCACAAATCTCTTTTGGAGAAATGTAGTTGCCTGCTCATGGAATTAACAAAGGCACAAGACCTTAATTAATCGTTTTTTGACTTAGATTAGTCCTTCTTCTTCAGGACGACAGCGGAACCGGCAGCGGCCATGACGCTCATGCCAACGTACATAGCGATACCAGCGTCGAAGGTCTCAGCGGACTCAACCTTCTCACCGTCAACGGCGGGAGCCTGAGCAGCAGCGCCGGGAACGACTTCCCAAACGGTGCTCACAACGCCATCAACGGACAGGGGCTTGACGGTGGAGTTAGCGGGAGCCTTGCCGATCTTGTAGATAGCAGTGGTGGTCTCCAGGCAGGTGGTGCAGATAGCGGAAGTGGGGACATTGGCGCCGGTAGCGGCGTCATACTTGAAGTTGTTGGCCACGAAGGAGTGGTCGATGGTGTAGCCCAGAGCGGTGCCGGAAACGACCTCGCCATCCAGCAGGTAGTTGACGCCGGTGCCAGCATCGCCAGCGCGATAGACCTTGTAGTCAGAAGCCATGAAGTAGTCATCAGCCTTCTGCTCGGTGGTGAAGCCAACATTGCTGAACTTACCGCAGGTCAGACCCCAGTTGGAGAAAGCCTTGACGGACTCAACATACTTGAAGGTAGCCTCGGTAGCACCAGCAACGACGTTCACATAGTACAGGACGGAAGTCTTGCCAGCCTCGCAAACAGCAAAGCTAGTGACGGTGGGAGCAGCGGTCTTCACGGCATAAACGGCACCGTAGTTCTTGTTGAGAACCAGGTAAGCAACGTTACCGGAACCATCAGCGAAAGTCTTAGCACCGACCTCATCGATGGTCACATCCTCGTAACCATAGGCATCGGGATCAGCGTCCAGCATGTCGGCGGCCATATCGGCATCGGCAACATACAGGTCAAACTTGTCTTCCACAGCGAAAGCGGTGGTGGCCAGGCCCAGAACCATAACGAGGCTCAGGACGAGAGCAACAATCTTCTTCATTGTTTTTTCCTCCAAAAAAATTAATATATAGTGTAAAACAGTTAACAGCGGCAGCGCAGAAAAATCGAGCCTCGGTCTCACCGACCTTTGCCCTCTCTGCGCCATTGCACCGCTTTTTTACATGCGCCGAAACGGCGCCGAAAATGCAAAAAACCGAACGCATAAAACAAAAGAGAGCGGATAATCACACCATTCGTGCGTTATCGGCTCTACGTCAATGCGTCCGGCTCAATGATAACCGAGGTATTCAATTTTTGTACGTTGACCAGTGTCTCCTGCTTGCACTTGGGGCAGTACAGCGGAAAGTTCTTCAGCACCGTATCAGTGCGAACCATGGTTCTCGTCTTATTCCCGCAGTGGGGACAGAGGACCCATTCGTTCTTTTCCACCCGTGCACCTCCTCTCTTTCCATCGCCACGCAGGCAGATGAGGATATAAGGGCAGTGCAGCCGCGCGTTTGCATATGTGATTATAAACGACAGCGGTGGAAAGTCAAGGGAATTTCCGTAACTGTAACTAAATTGTAACCAACCGCTGCCTCCTTTGGCAAAAATTTTTCCGATTTGTAACTTTTTTCTCTTCGGAGCATAAAAAAAGACACCCTCTCGGGTGTCTTTTTTATCGATTTTACTCGGTAACGAAGGGCAGCAGGGCGATCTGACGGGCACGCTTGATGGCCTCGGTCAGCTGACGCTGATGCATGGCGCAGGTACCGGTGGTGCGGCGAGGCAGGATCTTGGAGCGCTCGCTGATGAAGCGACGCAGCTTGGCAGCATCCTTATAATCGATATACTCGCACTTATCCACGCAGAACTGGCAAACCTTCTTGCGCTTGCGGACGGCACCGCGGGGCGCTCTGTTTTCACGTTCCATAGCCATGGAAGAGTCCTCCTTAAAGTATTTTGGGTTGTATCCTATCGGACACCATTAGAACGGCAGGTCGCCGTCCTCGTCATCGATCTCAGCGAAATCGCCGCCCACAGGGGCTGCGTAACCGCCGACGGGTGCGCTGTAAACAGGAGCGCTGTAGGAGGGGCCATCATTGTAGCCGCCGCCGTTACCGTCGCGCTTGGAGTCGCCAAAATAGATGTTGTCGGCAACAACTTCAGCCGTGCGGCGCTTGTTGCCGTCCTTGTCCGTCCAGTCACGGATCTGCAGACGACCCTCAACAATGGCCATGCGGCCCTTGGTGAAGTACTTGGCGACAAACTCAGCAGTGCTGCGCCATGCCACCACGTCAATGAAATCCGTTTCCTTCTCGCCGCCCTGAGACTTAAAGTCGCGGTCAACGGCCAGAGAAAAACTGGTCACGGGCGTCCCGTTCTGCGTACGACGCAGCTCGGGATCGCGGGTCAAACGACCCATGATGAAAACTTTGTTCAGCATGAATATGCCTCCCTTACTCGCCCTTGCAGACGATCATGGAACGCATAATGCTCTCATCGATGCCCAGGATACGATCCAGCTCCTTGGGGAATTCCGGCGCGCTGGTGAAAGACATGAGAACATAGTAGCCTTCAGTCTTGTAGTCGATCGCATAAGCGAGACGACGCTTGCCCCACTCGTCGACGACGACGTTGGTAGCATTCTGCTCAGCCAGGGTCTGGAACTTAGCCACGGTAGCGGCGGGAGCCTCCTCACCCTGTGCAGGGTCGGTGATGTAAACGACCTCGTAGTTGGCGGAAATCTTAGCCATACTTTTTGCACCTCCTTTTGGACGAATGGCCCCCATTCTCAGATGGGAGCAAGGATTTACCCGCAATGCGCAGGCCTAATTATTATACATTTTCTACAGAAAATGTCAATGATTTTTTCTGATTTGGACGAAAAATTTTGATTTTTCCATCTTTGCGGCAACAAAAGTCCGCGATTGACGGAAGATACCACTGGAAAAGCGGGTGTGTATATGGTATGATGGATAAAAATCTGCGAAAAATTAGGATGAAGCCATGAAGAAGCTGAAACGTGAGTTTGCAAAATTTAATATTCTGCTACGCTCCATCCCCGCCACGGTGGTGACGCTGTTCGTGGTCAGCGTGGTGTGCATGAATCTTCTTGCCAACAAAACACTGCTGCAACTGGAGTGGATCGCCCTCGATGGCGGCATCCTCATCTCGTGGCTGTCCTTTTTGTGCATGGACATTATTACCAAGCACTTTGGCCCTCGCGCCTCCAATGGCATCTCTTTGCTGGCAGTGGCCATCAATCTGCTGACCTGCTTTATCTTCTTCGTGGCCAGCGCCATCCCCTCCAACGCGGGGGACTACAGCGCCTTCAACGGCATCTTCGGTGGCACATGGTTCATCCTCTTGGGCAGTACCATCGCCTTCCTCGCTTCGGCACTGGTGAATAACACCCTCAACTGGCTCATCGGCAAGGCCTTTCACAATAATCCCGACAGCAGGCTAGCCTATGCAACGAGAACCTACGTCTCCACCTTCATCGGTCAGTTCCTCGATAACTTTATTTTCTCCATCATCGTCTTTGTGTTCTTCGCCCCCATCTTTTGGAACGGCTTCCACTGGACGGTCCTCCAGTGCGCCATGTGCGCATTGACAGGTGCGGTGGCAGAATTGATTATGGAGATTGCCTTCTCCCCCATCGGCTACCGCATCACCCAGCGGTGGCGGCAGGAGAATATCGGCAAAGAGTATTTAGACTACATTGAAAAGGAGGCACAGCAATGAAAGTATTGGTAACAGGCACTTCCCAAGGCATCGGCAAAGCCATTGCAGAGCTGTTTCTCCAAGAGGGACATGCCGTTATCGGCATCGACCGCCAAGACGCAAGTATCACTCACGAATCCTACACCCACTATCAATGTGACGTGCGGGATAAGGACAATCTCCCCAACCTTGACGATGTGGAGATCCTTATTAACAACGCAGGCACGCAGAATGAGGCTGACATCGATATCAATTTGAAAGCCCTTATCTGGATCACGGAGAAATACGGCGTACAGCCCAAGATCCGCTCCATCCTCAACATCGGCTCTGCCAGCGCCCACACGGGCTCGGAGTTCCCCGAATACTGCGCCAGCAAAGGCGGCATTTTGGCCTACACGAAGAATGTTGCCCTGCGCATTGCTTCCTATGGCGCGACCTGCAACAGTCTCGATCCAGGCGGCGTACTGACCCCTCTCAACGAGTGCGTGATGAACGACCCCGCACTGTGGGCACAGATCATGGAGGAGACCCCCTTGAAGCGCTGGGCTACCCCCGAGGAGATGGCGCAGTGGGCATACTTCCTCACGGTGACCAACAAGTTCTGCACAGGACAGAACATCTTGGTCGATGGCGGCGAAGCCATCAACTACCACTTCGTTTGGAAAGACTAAATAGTTCGACCCCGACCGAAATCGGTCGGGGTCGTTGTTTTTATTTCACAAGTTCCAGCGTCAGATACAGCGCACCCTCTGCCTTGATAACATCGGGCACTAGCTTACGGAGTGCATCAGCCTCCGCCGCCGTCAGTTCGTAGACATCGGCAATATCCTGCACCGCATCGGGGACGCGACCCATTTCAGTAAGGGCGGCACGCACCATAGCAGCCTCCTCACCGAAGAGATGCACCACGGTGGATTTTTCCTTTTCATCGGAGGTAGGCTGTACCACCGTCTCGCCGCCGTCGGTCATGCCGTCATCGGCGGGGGCAACAGGTGCCGTATCGGGTGCTTCCTGCTCCTCCATGCGCTCCAAGCCTGCGGCGTCGTTATAGGCGTCCTCCACGAAAAACTCCGTATCGGCGGCATCGTCCATAGCCATCTCGGGGGCGGCGCAATCGGCAGCAGGAGCGGATTTGCCCATAGGCATCATCATAAGACCCACAGGGATCAGCACCACAATGGCGGCGCAGGCAGCCAAGGCCGTCATCATGCGCTTAAGTTTCCGCTTATCAACCGTATTCTTTTTGGGATATTCCTGCGGCATGGCGGACACACGATCCATCACGCGGGCGGTAAAGTCCTCGGGTGCAGTCACATCGGTAGCCAGTGCTTCCTGCAGCCACTGTTCAAATTTCTGATCGTTCATGTGTCCTCATGCCTCCTTTCCATTGGTTTCTGTATGTATGACGGATGAGCCGCCAAAAATGTTCCCGCTTTTTAACAGCGCCGTTTTCAGCGCCGCCTTGGCGCGGTTAATGCGGGATTTCACCGTACCCGAGGGCAGTTGCAGCACCTCGGCGATCTCTGCGTAGTCCAGTTCCTCCATGTACCGCAGCAGCAACACCTCGCGGTATTCCTCGCTCAAAGTGGCCAGCGCTTTCTGCACCGCCTCCTGCTGCTCCGTGCGCTCCACCGTCTCTTGCGGGGAGTCGGCATCATCGGCAAGGTCTACCATTTCCCCGTCACCCACCGTTTGGTGGCGCTTTTCCCGACGCATCACATCAATGGCGGCGTTGGTGGTCAAGCGATAGAGCCATGTGGAGAACTTGGCATCGCCGCGGAAGTTGGGCAAGGCCCGCCACGCCGCCACAAAGGCCTCCTGTGCCGCCTCGTCAGCATCGTAGGCGTTGCCGCACATGCGATAGGCCAAACGGTAGACATTATCCCGATATTGCTCCACCAGCGCACCGAAGGCTTCTCTGTCACCACCTCGGGCGCGGGAGATCAATAATAGTTCATTCATCGCAAATCCCTCTTGATCCCGCGGGTCACCTCATAGACATCCTCCATGGTGTTCATCCGCACGATCTTGTCCTTATAGTAATTGGCGTGAGGCACGCCCTTTAAGTACCACGCATAGTGCCGCCGCGCCTCCAAAATGGCGATGCGCTCACCCTTATCCGCCAGCGCCAGCTCGATCTGCCGCACCGCTAAATCGCAGCGCTCCGCAAGAGGCGGCATTGAGGGGATTTCTCTCCCCTCCAGCGCCGCTTGGCACTGGGCAAAGAGCCACGGGTTGCCGAAACTGCCGCGCCCGATCATCGCCATATCCGCCCCCGTAAAGTGGAGGATGCGGAGACAATCCTCGGCCGAGAACACATCACCGTTGGCAATGACGGGGACTTTCACCGCCTCTTTCACCTCACGGATGGTAGTCCAGTCTGCCTGCCCGCCGTACATTTGGGTACGGGTGCGCCCGTGGACGGCGATGGCGGCAACGCCCACCTGTTCCAAGGCAAGGCTCAATTCCACGGCGTTGATGCTGCCCTTATCCCAGCCACGGCGCATCTTCACCGTCACGGGAACAGGGCTTGCCTTCACCACCGCCTCGGCAACGCGGACAGCCTTATCAATATCCTTCATGAGCGCCGAGCCGTCGCCGTTGCCTACCACCTTGCTGACAGGGCAGCCCATATTGATGTCGATGATGGCCGCGCCGCTGACCTCTGCGGCAATTTGGGATGCCTCCGCCATGCACACGGGATCGCTGCCGAAAATCTGCGCCGCAGCAGGCACTTCGTTGGGGGCAAGTTTCAGCAGCGTGCGGCTCTTCTTATCCTGATAGCACAGGGCTTTCGCGCTCACCAGTTCCGTCACGGAATAGCCCGCACCCAGCTCGCGGCAGATTTGACGGAAGGCCAAGTCCGTCACGCCCGCCATAGGGGCAAGAGCCAAACGGGAATCAATTTCCACAGTTCCTATTTTCACAGGGCATTCCTCCCTCTAAAAAATCGCATAATAATGTAGTATATCACATTTCTTTGCAGAAAAAAAGGGGGACGCACGAGAAACTCGCGCGTCCCAAATTGAGGAGAAAAAAGTGGAAAAAAGCAGCTACAAAAACGAGGCAATGGCCCAGACCGCGCCGATGATGGCGCAGCCCAAGGCGACCCACAAGGGCGGGGTCATGCGGAAGCGGTGAGGCCGCTGCAGGCCGTGGGTGCGGGCGTAGCATTTCGCCACACGCTGGGCTTGCTCCACCACCTGCTGCTGGCTGACACCGCCGCCGTCACTGCGGAGGATAAAGATCGCCTGCTCAAAAATGTTCGGATCGGGGCTGTCCACCACAATGACCCGCCGAGAAACCCCTTTTACCACCGCCATACCTCCCTTGTGGATTGCTGTAAAGGAAGTATGCCCCCGTGGATTTCAAGTTATACCCTCTTTTTGGGGGACGGCGAAGATTTTTCCAACCGCAGCACCAGCGCGGCGCAATCGTCCTGCAAGCCGCCGTGGCGGCGGGACTCGGCTAAAATCTGCTGGCTCAAGTCTTGGGCATCCTCCTCCGTCCACTGCTGCAAAAGGGTGGAGAGCCAGCCGCCCTCATCCCCTGCAACGCCATCGGACACCATGACGAAGAGATCCCCTTCATCCAGCTGCAAGCGGCTGCATTCGGGCTCTGCGCTGCTGCCCTGCAAGCCCGCAGGGAGGCTGCCCGAGGTGAGGGTGGTAACTTTCCCGCCACGCTTTACATAGGAGGAGGCCGCCCCGTACTTATACACCGTGGCCTCGCCGCTGCTGCGGTCGAGGGAGAGCAAATCAATGGTAGTAAACCCGCCGCCCTCGGCACAGCGGAGGGTCAAGGCGGTGTTCAGCGTCTTGAGGGCGGGCTTGGGGTCGATGCCCGCTTTTAAGAACTTTCGCAGCAGTCGCACGGTCATAGCGCTCTCGGCGTGGGCTGCCTCGCCGCTGCCCATGCCGTCAGAGAGAACCATGTAGAGCATATTCCCCGCCGTGAAAACCGCCAGTTGGTCGCCGCAGACCTCTTCTCCGTCCTTCGCCCGCAGTGACGTGCCTACGCGGCAGCGCAGGCGCACTTCGCCCCCTTCTTTCACCGCAGCCGACAGGGTCTCTCCCATTTGGGCGTACTGCTCCCGCGCCAAGGAGCGGACAGAGCCGAGACGCACGCGGTACTGCCGCCGCAGGAGATAGGCGTATGCCCCGCGGTCAATGGCGGCGAGCAAGTCCGAGAAATGGATGCAGCGGGAGGAAAAGTGAAGAGGGAAATCCGTGGCCGCCGCCCGTCCCCGCCGCAGGAGTGGCGTCACCGCATCATTGAAAGCGCTGTAGGTCACATCGTACTCCGTCTGCCAGCATTTCTGTGCCAATACGCAGCCACGGCACACCTCCTCCGCCGCGCCGTCGAAGATGACGGAAGGGTTTTCCGCAGCAGCTGTGGTGGGTCGCAGCAGTTCATCGTACAATGCGCGGTAGGCCTCCGCGCCTTCGCGAAGCGCCGTCCGTGCCATGGCGGGCACAGCGGCAGCTTCCGCCTCCCGCTCTCCCGTCTCTGCCATGGGAACGGCGGTCACCACAGGCAGCCAGCGGCGGGGCACGATCACATAGGCCACCACGCCGCAGAGGGATTCATAAACCATCACGGCGGCATAGTCGCTGTCCAGCCCCCACGCCGTCACCGCCACAAACAAGCACATGATAAGGGCGGGAAACCACCGTGGATACCGCCGCAGTGCAGCGGCGCACCAGCCGCCGCAGCAGAGGGCGGCAGTAAAAAGCAAGGCGGGCTTTTCAAAGGCGAGGTCGGTAACCAGTCCTACTCCTGCGCCGATAAGGGCAGCGATGGCGGGACTTGTCCCGCCGCTGCACAGCATTACCAACCATACTGCCGCCGCCCGTCCTGCCGAAAAGCCCTCTATCGTCAAAGGGGCGGCGGCGCAGACAATGGCCGCAAAAATGCTCAACCCCTGTAGGGAATGATCCTCGCCCCGCTCCTTCATCAGCACCGTCACCGCTGCCGTCACCGCCGCCGCGGCAAAACACAGCGCCCAGTGTCGGGCTGTTCGGCCCACTAAGTACACCGACTGCACCACCAGCAGCGCCACCGCCGCCAACGCAGGGACAAAGGCGGGATGCTTGGCGATCTTCATATCCCCGAAAGCCATGTTGGCGCAGTAGATCAGCACTGCCGAGGCCGCCAAGCGGAGACCCGACTGAAAATCGTAAAAGCAATATGCGCCCAGCAGCGCACCCAACGCCGAGAAAAAGCCACGGCTGCGCCCGCCGCTGAGGGCTACCGCCGCCAAAGCCCACGGGCCGTACAGCCCGCCTAATTTTCCCGCCGACAGCACCATCGTCAGCACCATATAGGCCGCCTTTACCGTCACGGCGCGCCCCTTTTCCGACTTCCACAGCGCCTTTGCACGCAACATCTCCCTGCCTCCTTTGGTCATAACAGCGTTTTCGCCATTGTACGCCATGACCCTTGACAAAGGCTGTCGGGAAATAAAAACAGGCCGAATTTCTCAACATTCGGCCTGTCTATGATCACTCTATGGGATTTTCCTGAAAATATTCCCGCGTCTGCTGGGCGTTGCGCTGAATTTCCTGCCGCAAGTCCTCCAAAGAGTCGAACTTCTTCTCCCCGCGAAGGCGGCGGCAGAACTCCACGCGGATCTCCTGATCGTAGAGATCGCCGTCGAAGTCCAGCAAAAAGGTCTCCACCGACACGGCATCGGAATCGCTGACCGTGGGGCGTGTGCCCACATTGGTGACACCTGCGAAATTGCGCCCGTCGGGTAAATACACACGGGTAACGTACACGCCAAAAGCGGGGGTAAGGATATTGTGGGGCACAGCCAAGTTCACCGTGGGGACACCGATGGTGCGGCCTAAACGGAAACCGTGCTGCACCGTCTGGGTAAGGCAGTGGCGATGGCCCAAGAATTTGGCGGCCTCCTCCACTTCACCCATTTCCAGCAGCTTGCGGATATGGGTGGAACTGACGGTAATGCCCTCCACCTCCACGGCGGGGATGATGTCGCAGCCGATCCCCAACTCGGCACACTTGGCCTTCAGCAGTTCGGGCGTCCCCTCGTTCTTATAGCCGAAGCGGTGGTCGTGACCCGCCACCAAATGGACAGCGCCATGCTCCTTCACCAGCAGCTCCGTGACGAAACGATCCCATGTACACTTCATCATCTGCTCATCAAAAGGCGCGAGGATGACTTCCTCAATGCCGTAGAGACGACGAGCCAGTTCCCGACGCTCGGCGGCAGAGTTGATGAGATAGACGGTTTTGCCCGTCACCACCTCTTTGGGCGGGCGGTCAAAGGTAAACACCACAGGGGTGGCATTTCTTTCACGGGCTGCCTCCACGGCGCGGCGCAGCAGAGCCCCATGGCCCAGATGCACACCGTCGAAAAAGCCCAGTGCGATGACAGTTGCTTTCATTGCTTATGCTCCAAAAAAGTTCTTGATCGAAGTCATTTTTCCGCTTTCCAAGCGGCTGAGGCACAAAAATGTGCCATCCATGCCGTACACGCGGTACTCCCCGTCGGGCAGCTCCTCACGGATGGTGAAGGGGTTGCCGTTGCGGCACAGCTGCTCCACGCGGGGATGGGAAATGCGATATTCGCCGCAGTGACGAAACAGGGAATCGATGGGACGCAGCACAGCTTCGCCCTTTTCCTGTACGTCCTCAATGGTGATCGCCTCTTCCAGCGTAAAACCCGCCGCCATGGTGCGGCGCAAAGAGGCCATCACGCCACCGCAGCCCAACACCTGCCCAATATCGTGGCAGAGGGTGCGAATATACGTGCCCTTGGAGCAGCGGATGCGAAGGCGGTAGTCCACCTCATTCAGCTGCTGCAAGAGTTCCAGTTCAAAAATGGTCACGGCGCGGGGCTTGCGCTCCACTTCCTTTCCCTGTCGGGCGAGGTCATAGAGCTTCTGACCACCGATTTTGATGGCAGAATACATGGGAGGGATTTGCTGAATGTCCCCCGTAAACTGAGGCAGCACCGCCGCCACATCTTCCGCCGTTACCGCCACAGGGGCAGTGGTCAGCACATTGCCTGTGCTGTCCTGTGTGTCGGTGGTAAGGCCGAGGCGCAACGTAGCCACATACTCCTTCTCGCCGCTTTCAGCAAAGCTGACGCCACGGGTGGCCTGTCCCACAAACACAGGCAATACGCCCGTTGCCATAGGGTCGAGCGTTCCCGCATGGCCCACCTTTTTCGTTTTCAAAATGCCGCGGAGCTTGGCGCACACGTCCATGGACGTCCAGTCCGCAGCCTTATCGATAATGACGATACCTTCAGCCATTTATGCCTCCGTTACCTTGCTGACTGCCGCCAACACGGCAGCCTTGACCTCCGCCATAGTGCCCTCCACCGTAGCGCCTGCCGCGCCACGATGACCGCCGCCGCCCAACTGGGCGCACACGGCGCTGGCATCCACACGAGGGCCGGTGCTGCGGAGAGAAATCTTAATAACACCCTCACGGAGTTCCCGAAGGGTAATGCCGCAGTCCGTGCCCTCCACCAGAGCGGCGAGGGAGCTGAGCTCCTCGATGTCCGCCTCGGTGGCGTTCATCTCGCGGCGCAACGCAAGGGGAATGGACATGACCACCACGCGGTTCTTGTCATGGAGGGTCATCTCCTCCACCATGCGGCTCTCCATCTTAAGGCGCACGGGGCTCTTGGTGCGGAACAGGGCCTTATTCACATCGCGGACATCCACCAGCTCCATGAGCTCCGCCGCAATGCGGTGGGTGCGGGGCGTGGTGTTGCCGTACTGGAAACAGCCGCAATCGGTGCTGATGGCCACATAGAGAGGCAGGGCAATTTCTGCCGTAATGGGGGTCATGTGACGAATGATGTCATAGACCACCTCGCCGCAGGCGGCGCTCTCCGCCTCCAAGCAGGTCTTGGCAGCGAAAAACTCCTGTGAGCCGTGGTGGTCGATAGCCAAATCCACGCAGGACTTATACTGCTCGGCGTTGTCGATGAAGAGGGACAAGGCGGCAGTATCCACGCTCACCACCGTGGCGGGGACATAGTCCTCCGCTGCCCACAAGCCCTCGGCATAAGGGGCGTAGGTAGCGGTGATGCCGTGGTTTTTCAGCAAATATGCCTCCTTGCCCATATCCCGCAGAGCGCGGCACAGGGCGGCGGCAGAACCAATGGTGTCACCGTCGGGGCGCACGTGGGTCAGCAGCAGGAACTTGTCCCGTTTAAGCAGCCACGCCGCCACTTCCTTCGTGGTCATAGACACCTCACTTATCCTCCGGCAGCACGATGTCCGCGTTTGCCGGATTGGCGGGCTTGACGTTGTGGAGCATGTCCAGAATATGGGCGCCATAGGCGATGGAATCGTCCATGACGAACTGCAGCTCGGGGGTATAGCGCAGCTTCAA
>JAZQMH010000193.1:0-10943 GCA_045543255.1 Vescimonas sp. | reverse complement strand
CACCGCAACAGAGGCGCCCACCTTCATGGTCATGTCGTAGGGTGCGCTGAAGAAAAGGCGATCCAAAAGAGCCAGCAGCGTACCGTTGGGAGAAGCGAAGTAGACGGGGCTGCCCACCACGAGGCCGTCGGCCTCACGGAGTTTGTCGGCCACCTCGTTGACCAAGTCATCAAAGACGCACTTGCCTGCCGCGCCGCAGCCATAGCAGCTGGCGCAGCCACGGATTTCCTTATCCCCTACCTGCACCGTTTCTACCTCCACACCTTCCTGCAGGAAGATGGTCTCCATCTCCTTGAGCGCCAGCGCGGTGTTACCGTTCGCCTTGGGGCTTCCGTTGAGCAGTAAGACTTTCATATTCCTGCGCCTCCCTGAGCTGATTTCCTTTTGATTATACAATGGAAAATAGGTGCATGCAAGTATTGCCTCACAGAAAAACGCCACCCTCGACATAACGGGGTGGCGTTTCTTCACTATTCTTTCTTTTCCCCCTCTGCCCGTTGGATATGCTCATCAGACTTGGAGGGCAGTACGAACAACGGTACCGACTCATAAATAAGAGAGGAGTTGTCCAATCCGTACCATTTTACCTTGGAGCCTGCTACATGGCGGATGGCGTATTTGGCGTTCAGAATGAATTCATCCAGCACCGAAAGCTCCGTTTTGGTAGGGACAGACTTATGAATGACGCAGAATTTGAAGCTGCCTACAGTGGATTTTCCGTAAATGGAATAGCGCTTATCCTGCAAAGGCAGTTCGCCGCTGCGCTGCAGATCCTGCACGATTTGGCGCAGGTACACATTCACACGGGGGCTGCACTTAAAGCCCAGATTCAGGCGAATACGGAAAATACAGTCGCTGCCGTAGGTCTCCACTTGATAATTCATGGTCATAGGCTCATCCAGCACGTTGACACTGACAAACCAGTAGGCCTGGGCACGCTTGGGATCCTTATCCAAAATGGAGTAGAGAATATCGCGGTCAATGGTCTCAATATCCTTTGCATTGTCCAGATACACCAGATTGTGGGACATCAGATAGATGCTCTCGTCCTTGGACAAAGCCGAAAGAGAGGCAACGTGATCCTGCATTTTCAGATCTGTGCGGTATTTCCGCTCCAGCTGCGTACCGCGATGCCAAATCACCATGATAAGGAGGATAAGCAGCGTCAAAATGGCGGTAAAATAGCCGCCGTGGAGGAATTTTCCAAGGCTCGAGATAAAGAACACGATCTCGATCAGGCCAAAGACCACCAGTACAGCCCACGCAAGGACGGGGCGGCCCTTATTGTGCCGCAGGTAGGCGTAGAGCAGTACCGTGGTCAGCAGCATCGCCACAGTGATAGACAGTCCGTAGGCCGTTTCAATGCGGTGACCGGAGCGGAAGATCAACACCACGAGGCTGCAGCCGATCCAGAGGATGTTGTTGACACTCTTGATGTAGAGCTGTCCTTTGGTGTCGGCGGGATAGCGGATCTCCAAATGGGGCAGGAGATCCAGCAAAATTGCCTCAGACACCAGGGTGTACGAGCCGGTAATGAGGGCCTGAGATGCAATGACAGCCGCCATGGCACTCAATATCACAGCCACAGGACGGAGCATCCCCGGCAGCATTTCGAAGAAGGGGTTCAGGTCGGTAACGGTTAGCAGCGCCTCGTTGCTCATATTGTTGATGATCCATGCGCCCTGCCCCAAATAGTTGAGGATGAGGCAGCCCTTGACGAAGGGCCAGCTGCGGTAGATATTCTCACGACCTACATGGCCCATATCGGAGTAGAGGGCTTCCGCGCCGGTGGTGGCAAGGAAGACACTGCCCAGGATCATCAAACCTGCCTTGTTGTAGGGAGAAAACAGCACCTCAATGGCGTAGAGGGGATTGAAGGCTTTCAGCACGGCAGGATGCTGGACAATCATCCACGCACCGGTAATGCCCAGGAAGGTAAACCACAGCAGCATACAGGGGCCAAAGGCTTTGCCGATCTTACTGGTACCTGCGTGCTGCACGGAGAACAGGATAAAGATGATAAGGAGTGTAATGATGACGACTTTCCACTGACCCTGACCAAGGAAACGGTTCATCACCTCGATACTGCGCAGACCCTCCACAGCCGTGGTGACGGTGACAGCAGGTGTCAGCACGCCGTCTGCCAGCAGGGCCGCACCGCCCAGCATCGCAGGGATGATCAGCCACTTTCCCCGCGTCTTTACCAGTGAGTACAGCGCAAAGATACCGCCCTCACCGTGGTTATCAGCCTTTAAGGCGATGACGATAAACTTAATGGTCGTCAGCAGCGTCACCGTCCAGATGACCAGGGACAGCGCACCGATAATAAAGCGCTCATCCACGCCGCCAATACCGCCGTTGCCCGCCACAATGGACTTCATCACGTACAGGGGCGAAGTACCGATATCGCCGTAGACGATGCCGATGGTCACCAAAAACATGCCCAGTTTCAGATTCTTTTTCTTGTCTTCCTCTGTTTTCAGGTTCATAGCCTACCTCCCTGCATCACGAAAGCCCAGCCACCGTGAACATCTTAACAAAATCTTAACGGTGCATTTACACTTTAGCAAAGATGCAGAAGGATGTCAAGAAAACGAAAGCAACGCCTGTCCCGTAAGGGACAGGCGCTTGTATGTACTCATTAAGGTTCGTTCTTTTTATAATTCAGCCAAAGAGTACCATTTTCCTGTTTTGCCTCCACGAGGTGATAGTCCTCCATAGTTGCATCGGTGAACAGGGGCTTATCCTCCTTATCTGCCACCATGGGCGCGACCATGAGGCTCAATTCATCGATAACGCCTGCGCGTTGAAATGCACCGTTGATGATGCTGCCACCCTCCAGCAGCAGCGTTTCGCAGCCGAAGAGGGTTTTCAACTTTTTAAGCGCCAGCGCCACATCGATCTTCTCCGTACCTGCAAAGATATAGGGGATCTTCATTGTCTGCAGGTAGCCGAGATAGCGCCCGTCCGCTTGTTCAGACAGCACTTCGATGATCTGTGCGCCATCATAACCTGGATCGCCATCGGGGTCGATAATCTTATTACTCTGCCAGCCCAGCCGCCCTTTGGTATCGAAGGCCACAGCGTAAAATCCGCTGAGATCATCCACAAGGAAGTCCGACTTCTCCTCAACTTCCCCGTATTGAGAAAGATCGGGATACCAACCGCCCGTGAAGCTGCTCTCCATGGTAACTCTGCCGCAGATGAAGCCATTAGCGGTAAAATTACGGTTGCGTTCATAGTAGTCTTCGATTGTCTGCACACTGGCGGCGTTGGAGAGAAATTCGCCCGTCACTTTTCCATCAATACTGGTGGTCATGTGACAGATGATATACGGTCTCGCCATAAGGATACCTCCGAAGGATAGTTCTTTAATGATTATACCGCGCACTTCACTCACCTGCAAGCTTTTATCCTGTCCTAAATCCGCGACATCTATTTCTTGCATGACGGCGCAAGTTCTGCTATACTTTTCATAGAAATACCGCGCCGTGAAAGGAAGGATGTATTATGCAGTATGTATCGATGGGTGAAGTCACCTTATCCCGCATTGTCCGTGGTTTTTGGCGGCTGACAGGCCCGAAGGCGGGCAGTTGGAACATCAGCGATGAGGCATTGAAAGAGATGCTCGCAGGTTGCCTTGACCGCGGCGTGACCACCTTCGATGCTGCCGATGTGTACGGCATGGGGCAGTGCGAGGTGCAGCTGGGGCGCGTACTGCCAGCTTTCCGTCGCGAGGACTAGCAGATCGTCACTAAGGCGGGTATCTGCTGGAATCATGAGACCATGTCCTCCTACTACAACACCAGCTACGACTATCTCGTTTCTGCCTGTCACGCGGCGTTGGAGCGGCTGAACTGCGAGTATATCGACCTCTTCCTCATTCACCGTGAAGATCCCATGCTTGACCCCTATGAGGCGGGTCGGGCACTGCTGGATCTGAAAAAGGAGGGTCTCATTCGTGAGGCAGGCGTGTCCAACTTCGATCCCTTCAAGATGGAGGGGCTGAACCGCGCTATGGACGGTACGCTCCGCACCAATCAGATCGAGCTCCACCCCTTCTGCTTTGAGCATTTCAACAGCGGTATGACCGACTATCTCACGGCGAACCGTATCCGTCCCATGATTTGGTCGCCCTTGGCAGGCGGCAAGCTGTTCACCTCTGAAGAGGCAGCATACATCAAGGCACGGGCAGTGTTGGAGGAATTGGCGGCGAAGTACGGCGTCTCTCCTGCCACCATCGTCTACGCATGGCTGATGCAGCATCCCATGGGGGCATTGCCCATCGTGGGTGGACAGAGCCTTGCACGCCTTGACGAGGCCATCGCCGCTCTCGATTTGCGCTTGGAGCGCCCCGACTGGTATCGCGTCTATGCCGCCAGCGGGCAGCAGAAGATCCGCTGAGAGGAGCAGGTATCATGGCAAAGGAAAATTGGCAGAAATATAAGCTGCTGCGGCTGTTGGAACTGCTGCAGCAAGAGACGGACGAGGAGCATCCCCTCACCACCAACACCATCTGCGCACGGCTCACTGAGCTGGGGCTTCCCTGTGAGCGGCGCACCCTTAGCAAGGACATCGCCCTACTCAACAGTATCGGCTATGAGGTCATGTGTCAGCGGGTGGGCAAGGAGTATGGCTACTATATTACCGACCGCAGCTTCTCCGTCCCCGAGCTGAAAATTTTGATCGACGCGGTGCAGGCCGCCAGCTTTATCACCGAGAAAAAGACGGCGGAACTGGTGGACAAGCTGGCAGCACTGGGCGGCTGCCATAAGGCGGACATCTTAAAGAGCAACATGGTCTGCTTCAACACCCGCAAGCACAGCAACGAGTCTATTTTCTATAATGTGGGCTACTTGGAGGACGCCATCGAGCAGCAGAAGAAGGTGCGCTTCCATTATTTCGACTTGAACGAAAGGGGCGAGAAGGTCTATCGCCGCGACCACGATTTCTATGTGGTGGAGCCCATTGCCCTCATCTATAATGAGGACAACTACTATCTCCGCGCTTACAGCACCAAGTACGATGCCCCTACCAACTACCGCGTGGACAGGATGGACGGCGTGGATATTCTCAATGAGCCCATCTCCGAGACTACCCTCGCTCTCCGCGATGAGGTGGAGCACTATACAGGCCGCGCTTTCAAAATGTATGGCGGCGAGGAGGCCGACATCGTCTTGGAGTTCAACGACAGCCTTATCGGTGTCATCTACGACCGCTTTGGCGAAGCGACGCCTATGATGCGCAGCGGCGAGGGAAAATGCGTCGCCACGGTAAAGGTACAGCTGAGCCCCGTATTTTGGGGATGGCTGTTCCAGTTCGCGGGAGAAATGCGTATCCTCGCCCCCGATGGGGTGATCGCAAAATTTAAAGAACACGCAGGTAAAATGTTTGGATGAGAGGTATCGCCTATGATCACCAAGGAGTTTCAGAGAAAGCAGTTGAGCCTGTTGGGCTTTGGCGCCATGCGTCTGCCTACCCTTGCAGATGGCACCATTGACGAGGCGCAGGTGGCAGAGATGACGGCCTATGCCATGGAACATGGCGTGAACTATTTCGATACTGCCTACCCCTACCACAGCGGGGAATCTGAGCGTGTCATGGGTAGAGTCTTGAGCCAATATCCCCGCGGGAGTTACTATCTCGCCACCAAATACCCCGGCCATCAGATCATCAGCACAGGCTATAACCCTGCGGAGATTTTTGAAGAGCAGCTTGAAAAGTGCGGCGTGGAGTATTTTGACTTCTATCTCCTGCACAATGTCTACGAAAAGTCCATTGAGGTATACCGCGATCCTCAGTGGGGCATCATTGACTATTTCAAGGAGCAGAAGCGTTTAGGCAGGATCAAGCACTTGGGCTTTTCTTCCCACGCGGAAACCGCCTGTTTGAAGGAGTTTTTGGACGAGTTCGGCGCGGATATGGAGTTCTGCCAAATTCAGCTGAACTATCTCGATTGGACGCTGCAGGATGCTAAGGGGAAGTATGAATTGCTCACTGAGCGAGGCATCCCCGTATGGGTCATGGAGCCTGTCCGTGGCGGCAGATTGGCGAAATTGAGCGAAGATGACGAGGCAAAGCTGAAAGCCCTCCGCGGTGAGGATTCCATTGCCTCTTGGGGGCTGCGATTTTTGCAGGGACTTCCCAATGTGAAGATGATCCTCAGCGGTATGTCCAACTTTGAGCAGATGGTGGATAATGTCAAGACCTTTACGGAGGTTGCACCCTTGTCTAATGAGGAGACCTCCCTCCTGCTAGACATTGCCGAGGGCATGAAGGATTCCGTTCCCTGCACCGCCTGCCGCTATTGCTGTGACGGCTGTCCCGTAGGACTGGATATCCCCGCCCTCATCAGCACCTACAACGAGATGCGCTTCTCTCCCAATGTCAACGCCGCGATGAAGATCGAGTTCCTGCCCGAGGAGAAAAAGCCCACCGCCTGTATCGAGTGCGGACAGTGCGTGAAAATGTGTCCGCAGAGCATTGATGTACCTGCCGCGCTGAAAGACCTCACCGAAAAGCTGAAAACGCTCCCCAGTTGGGCAGAGATCTGCCGCCAGCGGGAAGAGGCGGCTAAAAAAGGTCGGACATAACGCCCTCAAACAATAAAAACACCACTCTCATTGGCTTTGCAGCTAAGAGAGTGGTGTTTTTCGCTATTTACTGTCTTATATTTACGACAACTACTGTTTATAAATAAATTAACTGTCGCTTTTTGTGTATTCATATGGTATGGTGAAAACAGGAAGAATACTTGTAAGGAGGAACGATGTATGTTTATTTTTGCCGCGATTTTGTTTGTGATTCTGACCGTTGGTGTGACAGGGGTTTTCACCATGATGGATGCGTGTATGTGAAAAAAACCTCGCAATACGCTTATTTGTTGTGCCATTGAAAGAATGAAAAGGATGGGCGTGCGCCCATCCTTTTCCTATAGCGTTCTAAACGATCAAAGACCCAGATCCTGATTGATCAGTACAACTTCCATGTCCATATCATTCATCTTCTTTAAGTGGATGACCAGTGCATTACAAATGCGGCGCTGACTGGAACAGTCATAACAGCGATCTCCGCGCACCACGCATGGATTGGGCAGCCCGATACGCTGGGCATTTAGCGGCGCAGCAACATTGCGGACACGATCAATAGCTTGATCGAGAGTAGGCATGATCTTATTGCGTCCCACCACGAAAAAGACTTTTTTATGTCCAAAGAGGGATCCGGCAATGCGATTTCCTGTACCATCCAAATTCACCATGACGCCGTCCTCAGTGAGGGCATTGACAGAAGTGAAAAAATACTCCGTCGTAAGCGCTTCTCTCGCTGCCGCATTGAAGCTGTCGTGATCATAGAACTGGGCAGGATCGATCACCGTGTTGTTCTGTCGCAGTGACGCATATAAGCCTAATTGAACGAGTGTCTTGGAATCGCCAAAACCG
Source organism: Vescimonas sp. (assembly GCA_045543255.1). GTDB lineage: Bacteria > Bacillota > Clostridia > Oscillospirales > Oscillospiraceae > Vescimonas. Next base: position 3,504 of record JAZQMH010000193.1, on the reverse strand, counting down.
ATGGAATTTCCTTGAAACAGCCCGTTCAGATAAGAAGCTGCTTCCTCTTTTGTCTCAAAAACAGAGACCTCATACTTATTGCGCCGCAGAGCCGCTGCCGTTTTTTGCAGCATGTACAACACTCCTTACAGACGTTCTATGGGATATAAGGAATCAGATGTCCTTATTCTCCAGCAGCTGATTCAGCTCTTCCTCGGTGCGGCCAAGGAGACCACAGTAGATCTCGCGGTTATGTTCACCCAGATCGGGAGCGCGGTCAAAGCCCAGCTCCTCGTCGGAGAAGTACAGAGGCGTGCCGGGGAAGGTCACAGGGCCGAGGCCGGGCACTTCCAGCTTCACGGTGGTGTTGCGGGTGTAGGTGGCGGGAGAAGCCATCACATCGCCCAGATCCTTGATCTTACCGCCGGGGACACCGATGCGGTCAAAGATCTCATCCCACTCATCGCCGGTACGCTTGGAAATCTCCCGCTCCACAGCGGCGTTGATGATGTCATAGTGCTCGGGCTTGAGGCGGGTATCGTGGTCACGATACTCGGGCTTGTGGAGAATGGGATCATCCATCACCGTCAGCAGGCGCTCAAAGAGGCTGTCCTGACCGGCAAGGCAGATCACACGACCATCCTTGGAATTGAACTGACCGGCAGGGCAATCGTAGGCATTCTTGGTAGAGTTACGGGTGATGATGCCGGACTGATCAAAGAAAGGAATGAAGGTGTTCAGAGCGAAGATGCAGCTGTCGTACATAGCGGTGTCGATATACTGACCCTTGCCGCTGGTCTCGCGGCTACGGAGAGCAGCGAGAATGGCGATGGTGGCCCACATACCGGCCATAATGTCGATGAACCAAATGCCGCCGGTGATACGGGGGCCTTCCTCAGCGCGGTTGATGTCCATGATACCGGTGGAAGCTGCCATAATGGAGTCGAAACCGGGGCGATGATAATAGGGGCTGCCCTTACCATAGCCGTTGATAGAGACCATGATGAGGCGGGGATTCATCTCATGGACGGTCTCCCAGTCAAGGCCCATCTTCTCCATGGTGCCGGGGCGGAAGTTCTCGATCAGCACATCGGACTTGCAGATCAGCTCCTGCAGCAGCTTCTTACCCTCGTCGCTGCGGAAGTTGATGGTCACGCTCTTCTTATTGCGGTTCTCGGTGGGATAATACAGGTTGACACCGTTATACTCCTCGCCGCTGTGACGGGTATCGTCACCCCAAACACGCTTTTCTACTTTAATGACCTCTGCACCAAGATCGCCCAGCGTCATACCGCAGGTGGGGCAGGAGATGTGACGGCCCAAATCCAGAACACGAATACCGGACAGAGGGCCCTTATTTGCGCTCATTGTAATGTTCCTCCTTGTAAAAATCCATTTTTTCCTTTTTGTGATTTTTGTTCCTCTTCCTCCCCCGCGGAGAAAATGCGACAGAGCAAGTATTTGCCTGTCGCACTTTCCGCAAAAGAGGAGATATGTCTATGAAAAGAAGTCGCTGTTATTTGGTTGCTGCCGTTATACCGCAGGGGCAGCAGGGGCATTGGGGATATCTTTGGGACGACGGCTCTGGAGGAACACCACCAGAACGATGAGGGCAATACCGATCACACTAGTAATGAGTTCGGGCAGCACCATCATCACACCGGCAGCCAACATCAGAATGCGCTCATAGAAACGGCTGAAGCGGATGATGAAGCCGAACAAAGATGTGGAGATAGCAACGATGCCAACCACGGAGAGCAGCATTTGGATAACCGTCATAAAGGTGAAGGCATTGACACCCAGCAGCAATTCGGAGTTATACACGAAGAAGAAGGGTATGATATACGCCGCGATGCCCAATCGTGTGGCGTTAAAGGCTGTTGGCCAGAAGGGTGCCTTGGCGATACCAGCGCCGGTCAGTGCAGCCATAGCCACGGGAGGAGTCAGGTCGGAGACGATACCGAAGTAGAAGCAGAACAGATGTGCTGCCATAGCGGGGACGCCCATCATGGTAACGGCGGGAACGGTGATCATGGACATCATGATGTAGTTTGCCGTGGTGGGAACGCCCATGCCCAGGATGATGGAGGCAATGGCAGAGAACAGCAGCGTCAGGAACAGGTTGTTGTGAGCCAGCGTGGTCACGAGAGTGGCCATCTTGACGCCCAGGCCGGACAGGGTGAAGGAACCAACGATGAAGCCCACGATGGCGCAGGCGATCATAACGCTGACAGCACCCTTAGCGCCGTTGGCAAAAGCCTCAAACAGCTTCTTGGGGGTGAAGGCGGTCTCCTTCTTGAAATAGCTCAGGACGATGGTCATCAGCACGGAGATGAAGCCGGCCATCTGGGGAGACATACCAGCGCAGAGGCAGACGATGATGGCCACCAGAGGCAGCAGCAGATAGCCCTTGGTCTTGAGAACCTTCTTGGCGCTGGGAAGTTGCTCCTTGGGAACACCCTCGAGGCCGTTGGCGCAGGCTTTGAAGTGAACGGCAGCAAAGATACCGGTAAAGTACAGCACGGCGGGCAGTGCCGCAGCGATACAGACCTGCAGGTAACTCGAGCCGGTGAATTCGGCGATAATGAAGGCGGCGGCGCCCATAACAGGGGGCATGATCTGACCGCCACAGGATGCGGTCGCCTCAACGGCACCGGCAAACTCAGGTTCGTAGCCCACCTTCTTCATCAGAGGAATGGTGAAAGTACCGGTGGTGGTAACGTTAGCCAGAGAAGAACCGGAGATGGTACCGAAGAGAGCGGAGGAGATAACGGCTGCCTTGGCAGGACCGCCGCGCTGACGACCGAACACGGAAACAGCCAGGTCGATCAGCACACTGTCGGCACCGATGGCACTCATCAGTGCGCCCAGCAGGCAGAAGAGGAAAATGAAGCTGGCAGATGCGCCCAAGGCAACACCGAAGACACCCTCGGTGGAGTAGATCATGTGGCGCACCAGACCGCTGAGAGATGCGCCGCGGTGGGCGATCATTGCGGGGAAATAGTTACCAAAGATGGTGTAGATGATAAAGAATCCGGCGATGCACACCAGCGTCAGACCCACCACGCGGCGAGCGGCGACCAAGATCAGGACGATCAACAGCAGACCCATGACGAGATCCATGGTGGTGACCATACCGGCACGCTGTGCCAGCGCCTTGAACTGGGTGGCGATATACAGCGTGGGAACGAGGGAAACGATGGCCAAGATCCAATCCCAGACAGGGACTTTCTCGCGGGAAGATTTCTTGGACATGGGATAGATAATGAAGATAATAAACAGACCCAGTGCCACGTGGATAGAACGGAACTGCATCACATCCAGCGTCTTGATGCCGGCGCAATACATATGGAACAGGGTCATCAGGCAGCCAACGATGTTGACGATCAGCAGAGTGATACCTACCGGAGAGCGCTTGACTTCAACCAGATCGTTGAGCTGCTCCGTGGTCATTTCAACAACGCCGCCCTTATTCTTTTTCTTAAACAGCGACATGCAAAGATCCTCCATAGGCATTGTGTGTGG
>JAZQMH010000192.1:0-2483 GCA_045543255.1 Vescimonas sp. | reverse complement strand
CTACGACTGGTACTACATGTTCCAGCACTATGGCTGCAACATGCAGTTCGGCGGTAACGATCAGTGGAGCAACATGCTGGGCGGTACGGAGCTGATCCGCCGCAAGCTTGGCAAGGATGCCCACGCCATGACCATCACCCTGCTCCTCAACTCCGAGGGCAAGAAGATGGGCAAGACTGCCAACGGTGCTGTGTGGCTGGATCCCAACAAGACCAGTCCCTTCGAGTTCTATCAGTACTGGCGCAATGTGGACGATGCCGATGTCCTCAAGTGCATCCGTATGCTGACCTTCCTGCCTCTGGAGGAGATCAAGAAGATGGAGTCCTGGGAGGGCGCACAGCTCAACGAGGCTAAGGATATCCTCGCCTACGAGCTGACCAAGCTGGTTCACAGTGAGGAAGAGGCTGACAAGGCACGCGCTGCCTCTAAGGCGCTGTTTGCCGGCGGCGGTGATGCCGAGCATATGCCCACTACCGAGCTGACCAACGACGATTTCGGCGGTGGCAGCATCGATATTATGAGCCTGATGGTGAAGTGCGGTCTGGCTCCTTCCCGCGGCGAGGCTCGTCGTCTCGTTCAGCAGGGCGGCGTGACTGTCAACGATGAGAAGGTCAACGCCATTGACGCTACCTTCGGCTGTGAGCAGTTCACCGGCGACGGCGTCATTATCCGTAAGGGTAAGAAGGTGTTCCACCGCGCCGTGTTGGTGTAAGAAAGAAAATATATCATTGACCATGATATTACCCCCTCTAAAGAAAGAGACGCTGCAAAATGCAGCGTCTCTTTCTTGCCTCCTTGACGAAACGGGGGAAAGGCGGTAGAATAGGTGGAGTATTTTCCCTTAGTAAGGAGCAATTTGAAATGAAAAAAATGGGCGTTTTGCCTTTGGCGTTTACCTATGTTGGCTGCTTCCTCGGTGCGGGCTTTGTCTCGGGACAGGAATTGTGGCAGTTTTTCGGCGCGTTTGGCGGCCTCGGCTTTTTGGGCTTTGCCGTAGCTGTGGCGCTGTTTGTGTTCTTCGGCGTGGTACTGATGCGCCTGACCCAAATGACGGGCTACACAGAATTGGATCATCTCCTTGTCCCTTGGGAAAAGGTGGCGTGGCTGCGTAAGGCTGCGGGCGTCATTACGGCGCTGTTCCTCTTCGGCGTGGTGGTGCTGATGTCGGCAGGTGTAGGTGCTATGCTGCAGCAGCTTTTCGATCTCCCTGCATGGATCGGCAGCGCGGTGTTCACCGTCATTGTGGCGATCGTCGCCATCTTCGGTGTCAGTGGCATGGTCAATGCTTTCTCCTCGCTGATCCCCATTCTCGTCATCGCCACGCTTATCTTCGCCATCGCCGCATGGGGTAAGTTTGACACCGCCTTGCTGAAAGAGATGACCATCGTCAACGAAAACCCCTTGATGCCCAACTGGTTCATCGCAGCGCTGACCTTTGTGGCCTACAATCTCTTGGGCGGCATCGGCATCATGGTGCCTGTTGGCCCGCTGGTTAAGAAGAAATCCACCGTCTTTGGCGGTATGATCCTCAGCGGCGTGATGCTGATCTTCGTGGCTTACTGCATTCTCTCCTCTGTGGCAATTTACCCGCCCTCTGTGGAGCAGGAGCTGCCTATGGTGGCTGTTGCCAGCGCCCTGCGGCCCATTCTCGGTAATATCTACGGTGTGTTGCTGGCACTTGCCATGTTCTGCAACTCCTTGGCCTCTTTGGTGGCGCTGATGACGTATCTCAAGCAGAAAGTCTCCTTCGTAGAGCACCGTGAAAAACCCGTGTTGCTGATTTTTGCTGTAGTGGTCTGGGCAGGCAGTCTCTTCGGTTTTGGCGACATCATCGGTGTGATTTTCCCCATTTTCGGGTATCTCAGTATTATTTTCCTTGTAACTATGGTGATTCACTTCATCCAGCGCAGCCGTAAAGGGAAGGAGGCATAAGCGATGGAAAAGTTGAAAGCGTATCTCATTTCGCCCGAGTTTTGGATCAGCGTTGTTACGCTGATTTTGTCCGTTGTGGTGTGGAAGATCCTTCGTGTTTTCCTGCGGAAGATCCTCAATATCACCACAGAGGATAAGACAAAGAAGATGAACTTCCGCGTTGTGGTCACGGTGGTGAAGAGCGCCTATGTGCTGCTGATCGCCGCAGTGATTTTGCAGATCAACGGCATCAATATTGGCACGCTCTTTGCAGGCCTCGGCGTTGCAGGTATTATTGTGGGCTTTGCCTTGCAGGACATCCTCAAGGACTTAATGATGGGTGTCAGCATTGTGTGGGATCGCTTTTTCTCCGTGGGGGATTATATCTGCTACAACGGGAAAGAGGGTAAGGTCATCGACTTCAACGCCAAGGTGACGAAGATCGAGAGCTATGTCGATGATACCGTCTACACCATCAGTAACCGCAATATTACTGAGGTCAGCAAGGCCAGCAGCCTTGTTTCCGTGGTCGTTCCCACCCCTTATGAAGAGCCGCTGCCCCATGTGAAGAA
>JAZQMH010000191.1:0-5563 GCA_045543255.1 Vescimonas sp. | reverse complement strand
CGTGGTTCTCCAAATACTTCACCCATGCAGGGCAGCAGGAGGTGAACATGGGGAAGGGGCCGCCGTTTTTCAGGCGCTCCAAGAACTCGTTGCCCTCGGTGATGGTGGTGAAGTCGGCGGCGAAGTTGGTGTCGTACACCTCGTCCACGCCCATGAGCTTCAAGGCGGTAATGAGCTTATCCAGCACGTTTTCGCCGCTGGGGATGCCGAAGGCCTCGCCTACCGCCACGCGGACGGCGGGGGCGATCTGCACCACCACACGCTTGGAAGGATCGTGGATGGCGCGCCATGCCTTACCGATCTCGTTGCGGACGGTGATGGCGCCTGTGGGACACACGGCGGCACACTGACCGCAGCTGACGCACTTGGTCTCGGCAAGTTTGCGGTCGAAAGCGGGCATGACCTGCAATTTCGAGCCGCGACGAGACCAGTCGATGATGCCCACGCCCTGCATCTCCTCGCAGACGCGGACACAGTCGCCGCAGAGGATGCACTTGTTGGGGTCACGAACCACGGCGTAGCCCGAGTCGTCCTTTTCAAAGTGGGGGCGGGTATCTTGGAAGCGGATATTGATAATATTGAACTGCTGGGCAAGCTCGCGGAGGTGGCAGTGGGTCTTCATGCACGTCTTGCAGTCGCAGTTATGGGAGGCGAGAAGCAGCTCCAAAATCATGCGGCGGTGCTTGAGAAGACGGGCGGAGTTGGTGCGGATCACCATGCCGTCACGAGGCTCCATGGAGCAGGAGGTGTCGATCTTGCCCTTGTCGTCCTCCACCACGCACATACGGCATGCGCCGTACACGGAGAGGTCGGAATAATAGCAGAAGGTGGGGATGTCGATGCCCGCCTTGCGGATAACGGAGAGGACGTTCTTTTCGCCGTCAAAGGCCACACGCTGACCGTCAATGATCATAAATCCTTTTGCCATGGCTTAACCCTCCTCGATCGCGTTGATGGCACCGAAGGGACAGCTGCCCCAGCAAGCGCCGCAGGTGATGCACTTGGTGTTGTCGATGAAATGGGGGCTGCGCTTGTCGCCCGAGATGGCCTCCATGGGGCAGGTGGACTTACACTTACCGCAGCCGCGGCACAGGGTCTGGTCGATGATGACCTTCTTCTTTCTGCCGTTGCAGTGGGGGCAGTGCTTGTCGCGGACGTGGGCGAGGTATTCATGGCGGAAGTACTTCAGCGTGCTGACCACGGGCTTGCAGGCGCTCTGACCGAGGCCGCACAGGGCCGTTTCGGTGATGGTGGAGGCCAGCTCCTCGAGGAGGTAGAGATCCTCCTCTGTGCCCTCGTTCTTCACGATGCGCTCCAAGATCTCCAGCATGCGCTTCGTGCCCTCACGGCAGGGGACGCACTTACCGCAGCTCTCGTTCTGAGTGAAGGCCATGAAGAAGCGGGCCACCTCCACCATGCAGGTGTCCTCATCCATGACCACCAAGCCGCCGGAGCCGATGATGGCGCCCAGCTTCTTAAGGGAGTCGAAATCAAGAGGTACATCGAGGTGCTCCTCCGTGAGACACCCGCCGCTGGGGCCGCCGATCTGCACGGACTTGAACTTCTTGCCGTCCTTGATGCCGCCGCCGATGTCGAAGATGATCTTGCGGAGGGTGGTGCCCATAGGCACTTCCACAAGACCCGTGTTCACCACGTTGCCCGTCAGGGCGAAGGTCTTTGTACCGGGGGAGTTCTCGGTGCCCACGGAGCGATACCACGCAGCACCGTTCATAATAATGTTGGGGACGTTGGCGAAGGTCTCCACGTTGTTCAGCACCGTGGGCTTTGCCCACAGACCCTGATCCACTGTGCGGGGCGGCTTCACGCGGGGCATACCGCGCTTACCCTCGATGGAGGCGGTGAGGGCACTGCCCTCGCCGCAGACGAAGGCGCCTGCGCCGCGGTTGATGTGGAGGTGGAAGCTAAAGCCGCTGCCCATAATGTCATCGCCCAAGAGACCCAGCTCCTCGGCCTTCGCCATAGCGATCTTGAGACGCTTGACAGCGAGGGGATACTCGGCGCGGACGTAGATATAGCCCTCGGATGCGCCGGTGGCGATACCGGCAATGAGCATACCTTCAATGATGGAGTGGGGGTTGCCCTCCATGACGCCCTGATCCATGAAAGCGCCGGGGTCGCCCTCGTCACCGTTGCAGACCACGTATTTCACGTCCGACACGTTACGGCGCACGCTCTCCCACTTTCTGCCTGCGGGGAAGCCGCCGCCGCCGCGACCACGGAGGCCGCTGTCCACGATCTCCTTGCAGATTTGGGCGGGCTCCATCTCGAACAGCGCCTTTTCAAAGGCGGCGTAACCGCCCAAGGCGAGATATTCATAGATGTCCTCGGCGTCACTGCGGCCAGAGTCCTTCATAACCATGCGGTGCTGACCCTTATAGAAGGGAATGTCGTCGCGGTGCATATACTCCCGCTTGCCCTCGTAGAGCAAACGGTCGATGACCTCGTTGCTGAGGATGGATTTTTCGATAATTTCGTCGCAGTCCTCCACCTTCACATGGGTGTAGAGGATGCCTGCAGGCTCGATGGCGACGAGAGGGCCGATTTCGCAGAAACCGTGACAGCCGCTCTTTTTCAGGTGCAGACCCTTCTTGCCCGCCTCGTCCTTCAGCTCCACGCTGACCTTGAGACCCTTGGCCTCAATGGCGGTTTTGAGATAGTCGTAGACCTTCATAGAGCCGCTGGCAACGCAGCCCGTACCTGCGCAGACCAAAATCTGCATACCCTGCCGCTCGCGGAGCGCCTTGGCCTCGGCGCGGAGAGAGATAAATTGTGCTCTTGTCAGCTTACCCATTTGCGCCAGCCTCCTTTTCGCGAAGTACGTTAATGAGGGCGATGGCCGATTCGGGGGACATCTTGGCGAACACCTCGTCATTCACCGTCATGGCGGGGGCGAGGGAGCATGCGCCGAGACAGGCCACCGTCTCCAGCGTGAAAAGACCGTCGGCAGAGGTCTTTTTCTCACCCGTCAGCCCCAAATAGTCGTGGAGTGCGTCGAAGATAGGCTGGCTCTTGCGGACGTGGCAGGCCGTGCCGTTACAGACCTTGATGATGTACTTGCCCTTGGCCTCCAGCGAGAAGTTCTCGTAGAAGGTTGCCACGGAGTAGACCTTGGCGATGCTGATGTCCAGCTTCTCCGCGATCAGCTCCAGCGTTTCTTCACTCAGGTATTTATATTCCGCCTGAATGTCCTGCATAATGGCGATCAGCGCCTCACGGCGGCAGCCGTAACCGTCGATGATGGCGGCGACCTTTTGCAGATCGATGGTACTGTTCATAGCTGTCGAGTTCCTTTCTCAATCATAGTGGTATTGGAAGAGAATTTGAGCTGTTTATAGCTGCATGATACCATAGGGGAAGTTTCTTCGCAATAACATTTGACATTTTTTTAACGAAAAAATTTGAAGTGTTTTTAGGGCATATTGACGAGACGAGGAAATAATTAACAGGTAACAATTAGTTGCGCCAGCCCCTACAAGTTTTAGGGAGGGTTTCATGGTATGTTGTAGGGCGGGGTGCCCACACCCCGCCGTCAATATATGGACGTGTCCCGATAGACGCGGCGGGATGTGGGCAACCCGACCTACGAATTCTCAAGGGGCTGTTTGGTTTCCCGTGTCAATTCCTCCGTCACGGCTTGCGCCGTGCCACCTCCCTTTGCACAAGGGAGGCTTTGGCTGTTGCACCTCAAAAAAAATCCCCACCGCTGTTGGCGGTGGGGATGGGGGAGAACCATTAGAACTTGTACTTCTCGCTGTAGCGCTTGTAGTCCTCGCGGAAACCCTCGGTGTTGTAGGCCACGGAGTGGATGTAGCGGTGGGTGTCGAAGCGGTTGTTGCTCAGCTCGATGATGGTGACAGCGATGTTGGAGCAATGGTCGGACACGCGCTCGAAGTTATTGAGGAAGTCGTTGAGGATGAAGCCCTTTTCAATGTCGCACTCGCCTGCGGTGAGGCGGGCGATGTGGTTGGTCTTGATGGTGGCAACCAGATCGTCGATGACCTCCTCCAAAGGCTCAACGCGGTAGGCGCGCTTGACATCGTTGGTGCAGTAGGCCTCGGTGGCGATGGCGAGGATCTCCTCCAGCGCGTCGGTGAGGGTCAGCATCTCGTGCTGTGCCTCCTCGGAGAAGTGGGCGCTCTTGTCGTGGAGCTCCTTGGCGGTCTCGCGGATGTTCAAGGCGTGGTCGCCCAAACGCTCAAAGTCGCCGATGGCGTGGAGCATCTTGGAGACACGGATAGAGTCGTTGGCAGAGAGCTGCTGAGAAGAAAGGTGCACCAGCAGCGTGCCCAGCTCGTCCTCATAGCGGTCAAGCTCGTTTTCGTCCTCAATAATGCTGTCGGATACGGCCTCATCATAGCTGCGGGACACGGCGAAGGCCTTCATCAAGGTGGCCTGTGCCATCTCTGCCATGCGGTTGGTGAGGCGGTCGCACTCGGCAATGGCAACAGAGGGGGTGGACAGCAGACGCTCGTCCAACAGGTGCTTGGGATGCTCCTCGGCCTTGTCCTTGAGGAGGGTGTTGGCGATGCGGACGAGGAACTTGCCGAAGGGCAGCAGCATCACGGTGGTCACCACGTTGAACACGCTGTGGACGAAGGCGATGCCTGCGGCATCAATGGCAGCATCGGTAAAGGCGAAGTGGAGCAGGGCATCGAGAGCGTAGTAGACGATCAGCAGCACCACCGTACCGATGAGGTTGAAGGAGATGTGGATGATGGCCACCTTCTTGGCGTTGCGGCTGACACCGATGGAGGAGATGAGCGCCGTGACGCAGGTACCGATGTTTTGACCCATGATGATGGGGATGGCCATACCGTAGGTGATGGAGCCCGTCAGCGCCAGCGCCTGCAACACACCCACAGAGGCGGCAGAGGACTGGATAATACCCGTAAAGACAGCACCCACCAGCACGCCCAGCAGGGGATTTTCAAAGGCGGTGAGGATGGCGGCAAACTCGGGAGCGTCCGCCAAGGGGGAGACGGCGTTGGACATGAGCTTCATGCCGTACATCAGCACGGCGAAGCCCACGAAGATAGAGCCGATGTCCTTCTTCCGCTGCTGCTTGCCCATCATGATCATCACCGCGCCCACAAGGGCGAAGATGAGGGAGAAGTTCTCGGGCTTTAAGAGCTTCAGCGCCACATTGGAGGTCTCCAAGCCCACCAGCGACAGCAGCCATGCCGTCAAGGTCGTACCGATGTTGGAACCCATGATGACACCCACCGTCTGGGAGATGTCCATAATACCCGAGTTCACAAGACCCACCAGCATGACCGTCATGGCGGAGGAGGACTGAATGGCAATGGTGATGCCTGCGCCAAGGGCGAGGGATTTCCACAGGCTGGAGGTCATGCGCCGCAGCGCGCCTTCCAGCTTACCGCCCGCCATGCGCTCGAGGCCCGAGGACATGACGTTCATACCGTACAGGAAGAAGGCCAAGCCTCCGCCCAGCATGATAAAGGAAAAGAGATCCATATGGCAATACGCTCCTTTTTTCCAGAAGTGATAGTCGTTAAGAATCCGCAAAAAATATCAGTATAAT
>JAZQMH010000190.1:0-4669 GCA_045543255.1 Vescimonas sp. | reverse complement strand
CGCCGTGCTGCTCCACCACCAAGTCGTTGAGATCATCGTAGAAGAGATCGAAGCTATAGAGGTAGCAGACGGCGGTACTTTCGTCCTTCAGCGTGGCGGTGAGGGTGTGGTCGACGATGGAGAAGTTCTCCACCTTTTCCTGCACGAACAGCTCACGCATCTCGCCGTAGGTGATGCCGTTGCTGCGGCGCATATTGCCCGCGAGGGTCAGCAGCAGCACCAGCGCCAGCACCAGCAAAATGATGCCGCGGAAATTAAATCTTCTCGGTTCTGCCATGGCTTAGCCCTCCCGATGCAGGAATCGCACGCCCTGCCAGCACTGGTCTTTGCCCACACTGATGGCAAGGAAGGGGCGGGCCTGCAGCTTTTCCACCGACACGTAGGGATCGGCCCAGAAACGGGCGTCGAGAGAGCCGGTGCGATTATCGCCAAGGAAGAACACGCAGCCGTCGGGCACCACGAAGGTCTTATCGCTCTCGGTGATTCCGCGGGCGGGGAGATATTCCTCCTCCTGCTTCTCGCCGTTGATATACACATAGCCGCCTTGGAAGCTGATCTCGTCACCGGGGAGGCCGATGGCGCGCTTGACCAGCACTTCATTCAGCTCGTCGCTCCAAAAGGTGATGATGTCGCCCCGCTCAGGGAGAGGGTCGGACACGGTGAAGGGCAGACGCCAGCCGATCATGGCGCTCTTAGTGGGGATGGTGGTCTCCATAGAGCCGCTGGGCACCCATGCCACCTGCAGCACGAAGCGGAACACAAGGAACACCGCAGCCAAAATGATGACCACATCGCCCCACTCTTTCCACAGGCGGCGCAGCGTCCATTTCTCCTTGACGGCGGGCTGTTCCACGGTTTTTTTCTTTTCATTCATAGGGCATCGCCCTCCTGTTTTCTTTCCCCCACAGGGGAGGATTTATTTGGTGTAGACCTCGGGCTTGAGGACACCGATGTAGGGCACGTTGCGATACTCCTGATCGTAATCGAGACCGTAACCCACCACGAACTCATCGGGCACCACGAAGCCGGCATAGTCGGCGGTGATGGCTTTCTGACGGCGGGCAGGCTTATCCAGCAGCGTCACGATGGTGACGGAGGCCGCACCCTTGGCCTCCAGCAGCTTCTTCAAAAAGCTGAGGGTATTACCGGAGTCGAGGATATCCTCCACCACGATAACATGGCGGTCGGTGATGTCCTTCTGCAGATCGCGGGTGATCTCTACCACGCCGGAGGAGGCCGTACCGCTGTTATAAGAAGAAAGGCCGATGAACTCCAGCTCGCTCTTGATCTGGGTGGCGCGGACAAGGTCTGCCATAAAGATGAAGCAGCCCTTCAGCACGCCCACAAAGATGGGGTTTTTATCGGCAAACTTGTCGAACAGCTCCGCGCCCATCTCATTGACGCGCTTGGCAAGCTCCTCTTCCGTTACCAGTACCTTCAAAATATCCTGTTCCAAATTGCTCTTAGCCATTGTCTGTCTCCTCCTGTATGTTCTCTCTCGTAATGGTGATGGTTATGGTTTCGCTGTTGGTTTCCAGCGTGAATGGACTGCTGTTTTCCTGTAAGTATACGCCCTTTGCCTCGCCTCTTAGACATACCACAGGCAGAAAATCGCGGTGGAGGGGAGAAATGCCCCCATCTAAAAAGAGGCGCTTGAGGCTGCGGCTGCCAGTTTCCACATCCAAGCGGTCATTTCGCCGCCAAGAGCGGACGGTCAGCCCCTCCACCTCCCCCGACAGGGTGATGGTGAAGTCGCCCCAGTGGTTTTCGCCTTTGTGGAGCGCTTGCTCGGGCGGGGCGGCCTGCGCCACAGAAAAGGTCATCGTCCCTTCGCCGCAGGTAATTCTTGCGCCGTCGGGCAGGGTCAATGTGCCCCTCCCCTTCTCCACCAGCTCCAGCATGGCGGCAATGTGGGCAGCGGACACATCCTTCTTCCCCGTGGGAAGGCGGTGGAGCATAAGGCGCAGCATACGCCGACGCAAGACCTCGGGAGCTTGACGCAGGGTGTCCAGCGGCACTGCCGTGCCCTCGGCGGGCAGCTTTTCCTGCGCCAGCGCGTCCAAGTAGTCGTTCTCGGCACGGACGATGGAGGCGGTACGGCCCAAGGCGGCGGTGAGGTTACTGTTGATGGTCTCCAACTGAGGCCACAGCTCCAAGCGGAGACGGTTGCGGGCATAGTGGGTATCGCCGTTGGTGGAATCTTCCACAAAGGGGATATTGTGCGCGGCGCAATAGGCTTCAATCTCCTCGCGGCTGGTTTGCAGCAGGGGGCGAATGAACTTACCACGCACGGGAGGGATGCCGCCCAAGCCCTCGGTGCCTGTACCACGAAGGAGGTTCAAAAGCACCGTTTCGGCGTTGTCCCGCCCATGATGGGCAGTGGCAACGTATCTTGCGCCGATTTCCGACCCTGTGCGCGACAAAAACTCGTAGCGGAGGCGGCGGCCCGTCTCCTCCACGGAGAGATTCCACGCCTCGGCCCGTTCATACACGGGGGCGGCATCGGTATAAAAGGGGATGTTTCGTTCCGCGCAGAAGGTGCGGACGAACTGCTCGTCGGCGTCGGCTTCGGCGCGCATTTGATGGTTAAAGTGCCCCGCCGCTACGGTAAAGCCATAGGCGGGGGCGAGGGAATGGAGATAGTGCAGCAGGCACATGGAGTCCCGCCCGCCGGAGACGGCGCAGAGGACGACCTCGCCCTTTTCGGGCACCATGTCCCACTGCTGCATCCACCGCAGCAGATCCATAGCTTACTCCTCGTCGTCGTAGCGGTTCTCCAGCGTGCCGAAGGCCGTGTATTCCGGCATCCAGCGGAGCATGACCTTGCCCGTTTCACCGTGGCGGTTCTTTGCCACGATGCACTCGGCAATATTATGCTTGTCGGAGTCCTCGTTATAATAGTCGTCACGGTAGAGGAACAGCACCACGTCGGCGTCCTGCTCGATGGCGCCGGATTCGCGGAGGTCGGAGAGCATGGGGCGCTTATCCTCACGCTTTTCGTTGGCACGGCTCAGCTGGCTGAGGCACAGGACGGGCACTTGCAGCTCCTTGGCCATGATCTTCAGCATACGGCTGATGTCGGACACCGCCTGCTGACGGTTCTCGCCGCTGTAGCCCTTGCCGCCGGCAGAGGTCATCAACTGCAAGTAGTCGATGACCACAAGGCCGAGATTATCGAGGCGGCGGCACTTGGCGTTCATATCCGCCACCGTCAGCAACGGGTTATCATCAATACGGATGTCCATGCGGCTCAAGTTGGAGGCGGCCTCGGCGATGCGCTGCCAGTCGCTCTCGCGGAGATTGCCCGTCATAAGGCGCTGGTTTTCCACCAAGCCCTCAGTGGCGATCAATCGCGTCACCAGCTGCTCACGGGACATTTCCAGCGAGAACACCGCCACCGTCTTATTGGAGGCGCGGGCACCGGAGAGGGCCACGTTCAGCGCCATACTGGTTTTACCCATACCGGGACGGGCGGCGAGGAGCACCAAGTCGGACTTGCCCAAGCCGTTGATTTTATTATCCAACGCGCTTAAGCCCGTGGTGAGGCCGGGGAGGGTGTTGCCGCCGCCGTTGCTCAGTTCGGCGAGGCGATCCATCACCTCCTGCAGCACGGCGCTGATGGGCACCATGCTCTGACCGGAGCGACCACGGCGAATGGCGTAGACCTTCTGCTCGGCGCTCTCCAGCGTTTCGCCGGCGTCACCGCCGCCATTTTGCACCATGGCGGTAATGTCGGCGGCGGCAGAGGCCACCTGACGCAGCAGCGCCTTTTCCCGCACGAGACGGACATACTCTCCCACATTGGCGGAGGTGGGCGTCACCTCCATGATCTGCACGAGATAGGGGCGGGTATCCTCGTTGTACGTCCCGTTCTTCTCCATCTCGCCTGCCACGGTGACGCCGTCGATGGGGCGGGAATAGATGAACATATGGTAGATGGTCTCAAAGATCTCACGGTTCTGCCGCAGGTAGAAGTCCTCCGGCTGCAGCTGATCCATCACGTCTTTGATGCACGATGCGTCAATGAGCATAGAGCCCAGCACCGCCTGCTCCGCCTCAGCGGAATGGGGCATACCCCGCAGCAGCAGCTCGTCCATCTTGCTTCCCTCCCTTGTTGTTGTGTTTCTTCTTTTATTTATCCTCAATCACGAGGACATTGACGAGGCCGCTGACCTCGAAGCCCAGCTTGGCCTTCACCTGATAGCTACCGTAGCTCTTGATGGGCTCGTCGATGACCAGCTTCTTGCTGTCGATGTCGATGTCGCACTGCTTCTTCAAATTCTCGGCAATAGCAGCGCCGGTGATGGCGCCGAAGAGCTTGCCGCCCTCGCCGCCCTTGGCGGCGATCTTCACCTGACAGCCCTTGAGCTTCTCGGCGATGGCCTCGGCAGCAGCCTTGGCCTCGGCGTCGGCCTTGGCCTTGGCCTTAGCCTGCAGGTTCATGGTATTGACAGCATCGGCGGTGGCCAGCACGGCCATGCCCTTGGGGATGAGGAAGTTGCGGGCGTAGCCCTCGGCGCACTCGATCATCTGACCCTTCTTGCCTTTGCCTTTGATGTCTTTCGTCAAGATCACTTTCATGGTATTGTTCTCCTTATCTTGGTATTGGATACGTTAGTCGTTGAGATAGCTTTCGATGGCGGCAAGGAGCTTTTCCTTGGCCTCGGAG
>JAZQMH010000189.1:0-13623 GCA_045543255.1 Vescimonas sp. | reverse complement strand
CAAAAGAAAAGGAGAACATTACTATGTCTACCCCTCATAATAACGCGCCTCTCGGTGCATTCGGCAAGACCGTACTGATGCCCGGCGATCCCCTCCGCGCCAAGTTTATCGCCGAGACCTTTTTGGAGAACCCCCAGTTGGTGAACAATGTTCGCGGCGTACAGGGCTACACCGGCACCTATAAGGGCGTGAAGGTATCCGTCATGGCAAGCGGTATGGGCATCCCCTCCATCGGCATCTATTCCTATGAGCTATACAACGTCTACGGCGTGGAGAACATTATCCGCGTGGGCTCTGCCGGTGCGCTGCGTGAAGAGCTGGAGCTGGGCAGCGTGGTGGCCGGTATGGGTGCCAGCACCAATTCCAATTTCATCAACCAGTACGAGCTGGGCGGCACGTTCGCCCCCATCTGCAGCTATGAGCTGCTCGCCGCCGCCGTGGAGAGCGCAAAGGAGCTGGGCGTGAAGATGCCCGTGGGCAACCTCTTCTCCTCCGACACCTTCTACGATGCCGCAGGCCGCAATGCCCGCTTTGCCAAGATGGGCTGCCTCGCCGTGGAGATGGAGGCCGCAGGCCTTTACTGCAACGCCGCCTATTTGGGCAAGCGCGCCCTCGCCATCTGCTCTATCTCCGATAACCTGGTCACCGGCGTGGAGCTGAGCCCCGAGGATCGTCAGACCACCTTCACCAATATGATGAAAATCGCTCTTGAAGTGGCAGTGAAAATGGGGCAGGGAATAGAAAACCGATAAAGCCGAAAAACGATAAAGCAGTTTTTTGATATAATCCTCCTAAAGTAGATTTGGATATTTCCGTGGTCTACTTTAGGAGGATTTTTATTTGGGATCCGAATAACGCAAAAAAGGCTCCGTGATGAGGTCTCTTTTTTTGACGATTAGGGTGCGCTAACTTTTGTTGTGGTCAAGCATTTTTGTAACGCCACAGTGTCAAATTTTTAATAATTTTCCTGGCCACAGCAGGGGGGTAAACCATCGTTGTAAGTGTGGGGTCGGCTCCTGTTGTACCAGTTATAAACGTAGTTATACAAGCCGGTGTCAACAGCACCAACGTCATAGAAAAGATGCTGCGAGAAGTACTCGCTCTTGAATGTGTTGTAGAACCTCTCCATAGGAGCATTGTCGTAGGTGCAGCCAGCCCGGCTCATACTCTGCTGCACACCGCTCTTGGAACAAAACTCCATAAACGAAATAGCACCGAATTGTGAACCCTGGTCAGTATGGAAGATCAGGCCGCGATTCGGGTTTTCTTTTACGAGAGCTTTTTGCAGTGTCCTAATTGCCAAGTCGGCATTAATACGGTCTCCGTTGAGTGTGGCCACAACGGATCTGTCGTAGAGGTCTAAGATGCTACAGTTGTAGCGCATTTCTCCGCTGCCCAGCGGAAGGTATGTAAAATCGCAACACCAGATCATGTTCTTTTTTGGCGCAGTGAAGTTCTGGTTTAACAGGTTCGGGAAGATCTTGTTGGCAGGGCCCTTAACGTATCTGTACTTGGATTTCTTGCGTGTAATGGAAGATAATCCGAGCGAATGCATGTACTGAAATACCGTTTGTCTGCTGTAATTATAGCCTTTTTGTGCCAACAAATAGGTCATCATGCGGTATCCAGGGATGCCGCTATGAAAGTGATATATCTCGCTTATGGTCCGGAGAACCGTCGTTCTGGTTCTTTGGGCTTCTGCTTTCCGGTCTTTCAGGTAGTTGTAATACGCGTTGGGGTATACATCGAGGCGCTGAAGGAGCCATCGTGTGCCGAACTCCTTGTTGTGGTGTTTTATGAACTCGTACTTGCTTAGATTATTTCCTTCGCAAAGAATGCCGCGGCTTTTTTGAGAATGCGAGCTCCTTCTCCAGTTCCATGACTCGCTTTCTACGCTGCCGTATTTCTTCATCCTTGTCGAGATTCCCCTTTGCTTTTGGATCGGTCAGGCATTCTTCGCGAAATTCTTTTACCCATCTGGTAACGGCTGACCTCGATATATTGTACTCTGCAGCGAGGCTATCGAGGGTCCGCCCTTGGGATAAGTGAAGGTGTACGATTTCTTCTTTTACTTCTTGGGGCAAAATGTTGTAACTCATAGCGGTTCTCCTTTCAATTACAGTTATACCATTTTGCACCATGGTGTTACAACATTACTTTACCACAACAATCATACCAGTATGTTAGAAAGAAAAACATACATTATTCTTGGAGAAAGAATGTTCACAGCTTTGCAAAAAACGAACAATATAATTTTGTGTGTTTTTATTTTTTGTACGGTTTTGTTCTGTGCGTACAAAATGGCACAACTCCTTGTGAATAAAGGCTTTGTAGCACTTCGAAAATAAAGTCTGAAAAAATTCGGTTACAAACGACAGAGTGAAAGTCCCGCCGCCTCTCAGGCGGCGGGTTTTTTCGCAACAGGAGAACCGCCATGAGATTGGATAAGTATTTGAAGGTCAGCCGCCTTATTAAGCGGCGCACCGTGGCAAACAAAGCCTGCGACAATGAGCGCGTGTCGGTGAATGGCCGCGTAGTCCGTGCCTCCTACGATGTGAAGGTGGGGGATAAGATCACCATCCGCTTCGGTCAGAAGGAGTTGACGGTAGAGGTGCTGGATGTCCGCGAAAACGCGGGTAAAGACGATGTCTGCACCATGTATCGGCAGGTACAGTAACATAAGAAAAGCGAGGGCCGTTCCCTCGCTTTTTTCTATGTGTTGACCCGTCCGTTGGCAATGCGGATGGTGAGGAGAATTTCCCCCTCCTTGTCCTGCCGCCCTACCGCCGCCTCAATGCCGCTGCGCTGCAGGAAACGGACAGAGCGCTCCACGCTGTTGAGGAATAAGCGCACGTCTTTAAGAATATAGGTGGCGCGGCGGGCAGGCGGTGTCAGATGTTGCTGCTGCAAAAGCTGTTCCACGTATTCCTCCGCTTTTGCTACGTTCATCTGCTCTTTTACCATGTGCCGCAGCGCCGCAAGGCGCGCCTCCTCCCCCTCTAACCGCAGCAGCACGCGGGCGTGGCGCTCGGTGAGGTGTTGGGCGAGGAGCTCTTGTTGTACCGATTCCTCCAACCGCAGTAGCCGCAGTTTGTTGGCAATGGCGGATTGAGATTTTCCCAGTTTTTGGGCGGCTTGCTCTTGGGATAGGCCATAGCGGGAGATAAGGCGGGCAATGGCGGCGGCCTCTTCAAAGCAGTCCAAATCCCGCCGCTGCAAATTCTCGATAAGGGCTAAAAGCTCTGCGTCCTGCTCGTCCACTTGGGCGATGAGACAGGGGGCTTCCTTGAGTCCCGCCAGTTTTGCCGCCCGCCAGCGGCGCTCCCCCGCCACCAGTTCGTAGCCGCCCTTGACGGCGCGGACGGTGAGAGGCTGCAAAATGCCGAAGGCGGCAATGCTCTCGGCTAACTCCTGCAAGGGGCGCTCTTCAAAAATGCGCCGCGGCTGGCAGGGATTGGGGTGGATGTCCTGCAGGGGAATGTGGTGTACGCGGCGCGAGAGAATGGTGCGTTCGTGGCTTCGTTTCATAGCTGCCGCCTCCTTTTTCTCCAGTATACGGCAAGAGGCGCACAAAAAAGCGTGAGTGCTGTCGGGAAACAGAAAAAGATTGCAGCAATTGGGGCGGTGTGGTATGCTTTTGTCAGAACTTCTTGGGGAGGTGTCGCCATGGCGCAATATATTTGTCCCTCACCTATCGGGCCGTTATCTCTGGTGGAGGAGAACGGTGCGCTGGTGGAGGTGCGGTGGAATTTTGACCTGCCCCGTGATGCCGCGCCCTTGGCGCTGCCCGCCACGCCTCTATTACGGCAGGCGGCAGCGGAATTAGCGGCCTACTTTGCGGGGCAGTTGCGCCAATTCACCGTGCCTCTTGCGCCAAAAGGCACACCCTTTCAGCAGAAGGTGTGGGCGGCGCTGCGGGAGATCCCCTACGGGGAAAGGCGGTCCTATAAAGAAATCGCCGCCATGGTGGGCAACGAAAAGGCCTGCCGCGCTGTGGGCATGGCCAATAACCGCAATCCCCTGCCCATCTTCATCCCCTGCCACCGCGTGGTGGGGGCGAATGGAAAACTGGTGGGCTATGCAGGGGGCTTGGATGTGAAAACCTTCCTGCTGAACTTGGAAAAAGAATAAGAAAAGGGTCTGTCGGACTAGTCCGACAGACCCTTACTTCATTTTACAAAGGAATTAGCCGATGACTTCGCCGGCAGCTTCCTTAGCGGCGATGTCACGCAGGGCATCCTTGTGGCTCAGGTTCCAGCGACCCTTCTCGTCGATCTCCATGAACTTGACCCACATCATGTCGCCTACCTTGCAGGCGTCCTCCACCTTCTCAATGCGCTTTTCAGCCAGCTTGGAGATGTGGACGAGGCCGTCCTTACCGGGAGCGATCTCCACGAAAGCGCCGAAGGTCATAAGACGCACGACGCGGCCGTAGTACAGCTTGCCCACCTCGGGAACAAAGACGATGTCGTCGATGAACTTCTTGGCCTTCTCGCAGCTCTCAGCATCGGGAGAAGCGATGTGGATGGTGCCGTCGTCCTCGATGTCCACCTTGGCGCCGGACTCGGCAACGATCTTCTGAATGACGCTGCCGCCCTTACCGATGACCTCGCGGATGCGATCGGGATCGATATGCATGGTGATCATCTTAGGAGCGTAACGGCTGACCTCGGCGCGAGGCTCAGCGATGACGGGCAGCATGATCTGATCGAGAATCTGCACGCGGGCATCGTAGGTGATGTCGAGAGCGTTCTCGATGATCTCCATGGTCAGACCGTCGTTCTTCAGATCCATCTGGATAGCGGTGATACCCTTCTTGGTACCGCCCACCTTGAAGTCCATCTCGCCGTGGAAGTCCTCCACGCCCTGAATGTCGATGAAGGTGGTGAAAGAGCCGTCGTCATCCTGAATGAGGCCGCAGGAGATACCGGCAACGGGGGCCTTGATGGGCACGCCGGCGTCCATCAGAGCCAGCGTAGAGCCGCAGATAGAGCCCTGAGAGGTAGAACCGTTGGAGGAAACCACCTCGGAGACAACGCGGATGGCGTAGGGGAACTCCTCCACAGAGGGCAGCACGGGCACCAGAGCGCGCTCAGCCAGTGCGCCGTGACCGATCTCACGACGGCCGGGGCTGCGAGCGCCGCGAGCCTCACCTACAGAGTAGGAGGGGAAGTTGTAGTGGTGCATATAGCGCTTCTCGGTCTCCTCCCAGATGGTATCCAGCTTCTGGTTGGCGGAGAGAGTGTCGAGAGTGCAGACGGACAGAACCTGAGTCTGACCGCGGGTGAACAGGCCGGAACCGTGGACGCGGGGCAGCACGCTGACCTCAGCGTCGAGAGGACGGATCTCGTTCTTGGCGCGGCCGTCAACACGATGACCCTCCAGCAGCCAAGCCTTGACGATCTTCTTCTGGAACTTGTAGGTGAACTCCTCCAGATACTGATCCATCTCGGGATACTCCTCGAGATACTTCTCGTGCCACTTCTCGATCATGGCGTTCCAGCGGCTCTCGCGGACGTTCTTATCATCGGTATCCATGGCGGCCTTGGCCTCGTCCATGAACTCAGCAACGATCTTGTCAAACAGCTCCTGATTGAACTCGGCGTGGGGATAGTCGAACTTCTCCTTGCCGATCTCAGCCACCATCTGATTGATGTGGTCGATCTGCTTCTGATTCTCCTCGTGAGCCAGCTTGATGGCGTTGAACATGACCTCGTTGCTGACCTCGTTGGCGCCGGCCTCGATCATGACCACCTTCTTGCTGGTGGAGACCACGGTGACATCCAGATCGGAGACCTTGGACTGCTCGTTATCGGGGTTGACGATCAGCTGACCGTCCACCAGACCGATCTTCAGAGCTCCCACAGGGCCATTCCAGGGAATGTCAGAGATAGCCAGGGATGCGGAAGTACCAATCAGGGCAGCGATCTCGGGGGAGCAGTCGCGATCCACAGACATGACGGTGCACATCACGGACACGTCATTGCGGAAATCGCCGGGGAACAGGGGGCGGATGGGACGGTCGATGACACGGGAGGTCAGGATGCCCTTCTCACCGGGACGACCCTCGCGGCGGTTGAAGCTGCCGGGGATGCGACCCACGGCGTACAGCTTCTCCTCAAAGTCAACGCTCAGAGGGAAGAAGTCAATACCATCGCGGGGACGGGGTGCGGCGGTGACACAGCAGAGAACGCGGGTGTCGCCGTAACCCACCATGACGGCGCCGTTCGCCAGCTCGGCCAGCTTGCCGGTCTCCAGGGTGAGGGGACGGCCAGCCAGATCCATGGTGTACTTGCGGTACTGGGTAAATTCGCGGTGCTTAATAATGGTCGACATAGCAGTGTACTCCTTTTCTTGAAAATAGTTGGTGTTTCTTCCTATGCCGCCGCCACCGTTAGCACTTGAAAACGCCGCGAAACGAGGAGGTTTCGACGCATTTTCAACTGCTAAAGGCGTGATGAAGCGACATGGGAAAAGGTGAAAGAAGGGTGATGCGCTCAGCACATCACCCTGATTTCAAAAAACTTACTTACGCAGACCCAGCTTGGCAATGAGGGCACGATAACGCTCGATGTCCTTCTTTGCCAGATAGTCCAGCAGACGACGGCGCTTACCGATCATCATCTGCATACCGCGACGGCTATGGAAGTCGTGGGGATGAACCTTCAGATGAGCGGTCAGCTGGGAAATACGCTCGGTGAGAATAGCGACCTGAACCTCGGGAGAACCGGTGTCGGTCTCGTGGGTGCGGTTGTTCTCGATAATAGCGGTCTTCTGATCTTTCAGCATCATAGTTGTGTTTCCACCTTTCTGTAATCTTACCGTGTCGCCGCGTCAGAGGACAGGTGAATCGATCCGTCCAACGAAGCCGACCGGCCAATCTATGCACATTCGCGTGCCAAAATAGAATACCACAAAAAAACGGCCTTGTAAAGAGTGTTTTTGCCCTTTTTCAAACTTTTTATACGGTAATTCCCAGCTTTGTGAACAGGGGGATCAGACCCTGACGGGGATGGGGATCGTCCTTATCGGGGATCTGGGCCAAATCGTAGCCGGGATAGTCGTTGCCCTCGATGATGGCGGGGCCATTTTCCGTCATGCAGATGTCCCAGCCCACATAGCGGAACTCGGGGTACATCGTGGCGGCCTTCAGCGCCAGCGCCTTGACCTCCTCGTGGAAGGGCATCTGATAACCCTTCAGCACCACGCCTGTGGTGGGGTGGACATCGTGCTTCACCAGTTCCTCATCGTGACCCTGTCCGCAGATGCGGCCCGTGTCCAGATCAAAGCGCATGGTGATACCGCCGCGGCCCATGTTGTCGAAAGCCACGCCGTTGGTGCCCGCCTTGCAGGCGGCGTAGATCACATGGGGCGTGCCGTCCTGCACGAAGGTAGCCACACGGATGCAGTTGATAGAATCGGGGTGGAGAGCCGCTGCCTGAGGATGCTGACGGATGACCTCCTCGGCGATGCCGAGGCGCTTAGCGGGATTCTTCACATAGACCCACAGCTCATGGAGGTCGGCGAAATCCTTCTTGTACAGCTTCTCGATACCGCTGCCGCAGTCGAGATCCACGGGCTTGACGATCACATCGTCCTTATCTGCCATGAAGGAGGCGAACTCCTCTTCCGTGCAGGTAAAAATGTTGATGGCCTCGCGGCCCATGAGGGGACGGAACTTCTCAAAGAAGGCGTTTTTATCGTTGAAAATGGCGGCATCGGTGCGGTTGTTGACACGCTTGACGAAGGCGGCGGAGCGGACACGGGTGAGATAGGTGGCACGCTCGGCATCGTCGAGACACCAGAACTCAAACATCATATAGTCGGTAGGGCCTGCGCCATACTTGTTGGCGCAGCGGAGCATATCCACAAAGAGGGTGGCGGTGGGCTTGCCGCAGATGGCGTGTGCCTCCTTGGCCTTTTCCCACACGCGGCTGACGGGCACATGCTTTGCCGCCTGCATCAAAGAACGCAATTTCATATTTATCGTAATTCCTTTCCTAGAAATCATAGAAAACTTGTCCGTCCCTTATTATAACAATATTTTCGCAAAAGAAAAGCAAAACTTTTTTCTGCCTGCCCTATTGACAACTGTATGACCTGCGTGATATAAGTGTATTAACACGATTAGTACACTTCACACACAACAAACCTACAGGAAGGAGGTTTTTGCCATGATCCACTTGGACTATCGGGACAGCCGACCCATCTATCAGCAGGTGAAGGATAACCTGCGCCGTATGATGGTGACGGGTGTGCTGAATGCGGGTGACAAGCTGCCTTCGGTGCGAGCTTTGGCTTCTCAGCTGTCTATTAACCCCAACACCATTCAGCGCGCCTACGCCGAACTGGAAGCGGAGGGCTATGTGGTCTCCGTGACGGGCAAGGGCAACTTTGTGGCGGAGGGCGACACCCAGAATCAGGCACGCCGCCAAGAACTGCTGGCAAAAATGCGACCCATGATGGAGGAGCTGAAGGCCCTCGGCATGACCGCCGAGGAATTTGCAGCCCTTTGGGAAGGAGGAAAAGACGATGCTGCAAGCAAATAAGGTCGTAAAGACGTTTGAAGGTTTCCGCGCCTTGGATGAGGCGACGCTGACCGTGCCCAAGGGCTCGGTCTACGGTCTTGTGGGCCCCAACGGTGCAGGCAAATCCACCATTATCCGCCATTTTACGGGCGTATACCGCCAAGATAGCGGCGAGGTGACGGTGGACGGTCAGCCCATCTATGAAAATGACGACATCAAGCGCCGTCTGTGCGTTATCCCCGATGACTGGTACTATTTCCCCCAGTGGTCCATCCGCGATATGGCGGGACTTTACGAGGGCATGTACCCCAACTTCAGCCGCGAGCGCTACGAGAAGATGAAAGAGGTCTTTCCTCTCAATGATAAGCAGATGATCCGCCGCATGAGTAAGGGCATGCAGAAGCAGGCGGCCTTCTGGCTCACCATGTGCTGTATGCCTGAGGTGCTGGTGCTGGATGAGCCTGTGGACGGCCTCGACCCCGTCATGCGCCGTCAGGTGTGGTCGCTGCTGATGGGCGATGTTGCCGAGCGTGGCACTACGGTGCTGGTGTCCAGCCATAACCTCCGTGAGCTGGAGGATGTGTGCGACCATGTGGGCATTATGAATAAGGGCAAGGTGCTCTTGGAGCGGAGCCTCTCCGACCTGCAGGATAACACGGTAAAATTGCAGGTGGCCTTCGCCGACGGCGACACCGCCATGCCCGAGGGCTTGGACATCGTCCACCACGAGCATATTGGACGCGTCCACACCTATATCGTCCGCGGCGACCGCGAGGAAATGCTGGCCCGCGTGGCGGCCTTGCAGCCCATTTTGCTGGAGGCCATTCCTCTGACGCTGGAGGAGATCTTTATCTATGAACTGGGAGGTGAAGACTATGCTGTCAAAGAGATCGTCCTGTGACCTTGCTTTGCGCCGCGCCGATTGGCGCCGCTTCTGGCCGCTGCTGTTTTTGTATGCCGCCGTGTGGCTGATGGCGCTGCCCATGAGCATTTGGAATCGCCGCTGGTCTGTCTATAACGCCGATACGCTGCAGGATGCCCTGCACCGTGTGGAGAGCACCATCTACGACTGCGTCACCGCCTCGGTGGTGGTCTCTGCCATCTTCGCCGTGCTGCTGGCTATGACGTTGTACGGCTATTTGATGAACAGCCGCAGCGTAGGACTGATGCACTCCCTGCCTGTGAACCGCACGAAGCAGTTCTTTAACCATTTTCTTGTGGGCGTGGAGATCTTCACCCTCGTCCACATTGTCACCGTCATCATTTCCGTGCTGGTCATGAGCAGCTACGGTGTCATTTCTTGGGAGGGCATCCTGACATGGTTCGCCGTGGCGGAGCTGACGAGTTTGTTCTTCTTCTCTCTCGCCACCCTCTGCGCCATGGTGACGGGCTGGGTCATCGCCATCCCTGTCATCTATGTGGGCGTCAACGCCATGTTCGTGGCGTTCTACGGTCTGCTGCAGCTGATGTTTGATATGTTCTACTGGGGCTATAGCAGCACGGACTTCCCTGTTCTCATCAGCTGGCTCACCCCCTTCGAGCGGTTGATCCGTATGGCAAGCAACTGCTACAACTACGACCACGTGCTGAACGAAGCCACCTACCACATGACCAACGAGGGCTGGACGGCGCTCATTGTCTACACGCTGGTGGCGGGGGTCTTTACCGTGGTGGCGTGGCTCTTCTATAAGGCGCGCCGCAGCGAGAGCGCAGGCGATGCCATCGTCTTTGATTGGCTGCGCCCCATCGTTCTCTATGTCATGTCCGTGGTGGGCGGCTTGGGCTTCGGCTTCCTGCTGTACTACCTCGTGGATCTTGCCAACAGCGAATCTCTCTTGGCGCTGCTGGTCTGTCAGATCATCGGCGGCGTGGTGGTGTACTTCGCCGTGCAGATGCTGCTGCAGAAATCCTTTAAGGTCTTTAATCGCCGCGGCTGGCTGGGCGCTGCGCTGCTGGCAGTGATGCTGATCGTCATCTCCGCTGTGGTGAAGTTCGACCTCCTGGGCTACGAGCGCTATGTCCCCGAGGAGGATAAGGTGGTCTCCGTGGACTTCAGCGGCAGCATGATGGCGGAGTATATCTACACCGAGGATGCCGAGCGCATCGAAAAAATCACCGCCATCCACCGTGCCATCTTGGCGCAGGGCGAGGATAACGCTTGGGAGTGGGAGGAAGTGCCCAACAACTTCAGATGCCACTTCTCCATCGACTACGACCTGACCAACGGCACTCGCATCCGCCGCAACTACAATCTGACGGTGGAAAAAGGCAGCGAACTCCATCAGGCCATGAACGAGTTCATGAACTTGGAGGGCGTGTATGCCGACAGCTTCTTCCGCAATTATGACGCCGCGAGAACCGATACCATCGTGGGTGGTTACTATCACAACTACCGTGACGAGTACTATGATAAGTACGACGCCGATGTGGTCATCGATGCCGAGACGGGAGCTGTCATTACCGAGAGCTATGCCCCCGTGAAGGAGGTGCAGCTGACGGCGGAGCAGGCCACAGCCCTCTATGAGGCCGTCGGTCAGCACATCCAGCGCAAGAACCGAGAGAACATCGACGCGCTGGCCACGGGCTACAGTGACTATGTGGGCGCCACCACCTATCAGATCGAGATCCACTTCAGTGAAAGTGACGACAACCCCACGGATATGCCCGTGGACACAGGTTACCTTGACGCGTGGTATATTTCCAACTTCCCCGCCGACTGCACCGAGGTGATGGATCTCATTATCGATTTCGGCTTTGCCAACAATTATGATGAACTGCTGTACGGAAGATATAACGAATAAGGAGGAAACGCCATGAGAAAAGCAATTTCTGCCGTCGTGCTGTGCGCTGTGTTTGCTGTCCTCGCTGTGGTGATGGTGCGATTGGGGGCGGCGTGATGAAACGTGTCCTAGCCTGTGTTATCCTGTGCTTGATGCTCCTTGGACTGACCGCCTGCGGCGGCGGTGACGTGGGCGTAATTTCCATGGGAGATATGTCCTCTGAAGTTTACACGCCGTCTGAAATCAACAGCGGTATCAAAACCGTGCTGGACTACTTCAGAAAAGAGTTCAAAGGTTGTACGCTGAGCGACTTGGAATACGTCGGCGATGAGAGGAATCGTGACTTCATCAGCTACGCCGAGCGCGTCGGCGCGGACGAGGTACTGGTCTTTCGCTCTAACTTCGATGTGGACGAAAGTGGCGGTGACGGCTCACTGAATCCCAACACCAGCTATATGGGTTGGCTCTGGATTCTGGCCCGTACCAATGGTGGTGAGTGGGAACACGTTGACCACGGCTATTAAAAGGAGGATTCGACAATGAAAAAAGTGATTGCAATCGTCTTGGCAGCTGCCATGATGCTGGCGCTGATCGGGTGCACCAGCCGCAAGCTCAGCGGCGTGCAGGTGTTTGTGACAAAAGATCCCGTGGAAGAAATTACAGAATAACTGCAAAAGCCCCGTCCGAGAGGACGGGGCTTTACCCTTTTACATACTGTGTCGATATTTTCGCAGTTGGGTCTCAAATTCCTCGGGGAGAGGGCAGCTTAAGGACACCAGTTCTCCCGTGCGGGGGTGGACAAAGCGGAGACCCACCGCGTGGAGGCACTGACCCGTGAGACCGGGGACAGCCTTTTTCCCGCCGTAGACGGTGTCGCCCAAGATGGGGTGACCGATGTGGGCGAGATGGACGCGGATTTGGTGGGTGCGCCCCGTCTCCAAATGGCAGCGGAGGTGGGTCACGCCGTTATAGCGGGCGATGACCTCCCAGTGGGTCACCGCGTGGCGGCTGTTGTGGGTGGTGACGGTCATCTTCTTGCGGTCGATGTGGTGGCGCCCGATGGGGGCGTCGATGGTGCCGCTGTCCTCACGGAAGTTGCCGAGGGCGAGGCACTCATAAGTGCGGGCGAGGCTATGGTCGGAAAGCTGGGCCGAGAGAGCGAGGTGTGCGGCGTCATTTTTGGCGGCGATAATGAGGCCGCTGGTGTCGCGGTCAATGCGGTGGACGATGCCGGGGCGTTTTTCCCCGCCTACGCCGCTCAAAGAGTCGCCGCAGTGGTGGAGCAGAGCGTTCACCAGTGTCCCATCGGGGTGACCGGGTGCAGGATGCACCACCAAGCCCGCGGGCTTATTCACCACGATGACGTCGTCATCTTCATAGACCACGTCGAGGGGAATATCCTGTGCCGCCACTTCCGTCTCCTCTGCTTCGGGCAGCTCCACGGAAATGCTGTCGCCGCCCAAGATGCGGGTGCTTTTCGTGGCGGCCTTGCCGTTGACGGTGATGAAGCCCCCCTCCAACAGCCGCGCCGCCGCACTGCGGCTCACGCCCTCGCAAGCAGCGGCCACAAAGGCGTCAAGGCGCTGCCCTGCCTGTTCAGTTGTGGCTGTCAGATGGAGAATCATTGCTCTTCTTCCTCGCGTCAAATTTCTCGTAGATCCACAGATAGTACACCGCGCCTAAGATCGCGCCCACCACCACGAAGCAGTCGGCGAGATTGAACACGGGGTAGGAAAACAGCAGCAGGTCGAACATATCCACCACGTAGCCGAGGCGAATGCGGTCGATAATGTTGCCGATGCCGCCGCCTAAAATAAGGAGGCAGGCCGCTACGCCCAAGGGATGGCGCACCACGCGGCGAAGGAGCAGCACCGCCACGGCGATCATCATCACGGCGGTGACGGCGATCAGCAGCACCGTCTTGCCCGATAGGCTGGACCATGCCGCGCCGTAGTTATGGACGCGGGTCAGCTGCATGATGGCGGGGATGAAGGGGATGCTCTCCCCCAGTTCCAAATGGGAGACCGTCCATCCCTTCAGCGCCTGATCCCCCGCGATCATCACAAGGAGAGCTGCGGCGTAGAGAAGAAATCGCATTGCATTTACCTCGTTTGCTTGTTTTTTCCTATCATACCCCACCCGTCGCCGTTTTGCAATGTTTCCCCTTGCTTTTTTGGCAAAGTTGTGTATAATGAATAAAGTTCAAAAGCATAAGGGCCTATAGCTCAGCTGGGAGAGCGTTCGGTTCGCATCCGAGAGGTCGTGGGTTCGAATCCCATTAGGTCCACCAAGAAAGAGGAGTCCCCAACGGGGAC
>JAZQMH010000188.1:0-4961 GCA_045543255.1 Vescimonas sp. | reverse complement strand
AGCAGGAGAACACGTCCAGCTCGCGCATCTTCTTTGCCACCTCGTCGGCGTGCTCAGGGGGCAGCTGTGCGCCATCTTCCCAGTAGACCTTATAGCCGTTGTACTCCTTGGGGTTATGGCTGGCGGTGATGTTGATACCGGCGATGCAGCCATACTTACGGACGGCGAAGGACACCATGGGGGTGGGACGCATGGACGCAAACAAACGCACGGGGATACCGTTGGCAGAAAGCACGCAGGCGGCCTCGCGGGCAAAGAGTTCGGAATTATTGCGGCAGTCGTAGCACAGGGCCACGCCACGCTTCACGGCCTCCTCGCCCTGCTCCAAGATCACCTCGGCGAAGGACTGGGTGGCGTGACGGATGACATGGACGTTCATGCGGTACAGGCCCACGCCCATAATGCCGCGCAGACCTGCCGTACCGAAGGACAGCTGATCGAAGAAGCGACCCTCGATCTCCTTGTCGTCGCCTGCGATAGCAGCCAGCTCTGCCTTCTCCGCCTCGGTCAGCGCGTCGCTATGTAACCACTTCTCATACTCTTTTCTGTAATCCATTTCCTTTTATTCCTCCTCTTTTTCCTCTTCACAAATATCGGCGCTCAACAGCGCCATGGCCTCCTCCGCACGGGAGGCGGGGACGTACAACTCCGCGCCAAAACCGGAAAAGCCGTTGATGACCTTACCGGCAGCACCTTCCTTGGCGTAGTGCTTAAAACAGGGGATGTCATAGGCGGCAAGCATGGAGATGGTCATGTCGGCATCGGCGAGATTGTCCAGCGCGCTCTGCAGCAGCACCGCCTTCTCCTTCTGCCCCGTCTCATCCACAGGCCATGGCAATTCTGCCCCGCCATGACGACCGAAACTCCAAAAACTCTTATCCATATGAAGACCCCTCCTACTTGTGATATGCCGTACCTTCGGCGATCTGATAGGCGCGATAGATCTGCTCCAAGAGCATGACCCGCGCCAAATGATGGGGGAAGGTCATGGCAGACATGGAAAGCCGCCAATCCGCCTCCTTTTTCAGTTCTTCATCGAGGCCAAAGCTGCCGCCGATCAAAAACACCACGCGGCTCTTGCCATTGAGGGCAAACTGCTGCATTTTCTCGCTTAAGGCCACGCTGTCGCAGCCCTTTCCCTCCACGCACATGGCAACCACCGCCGCACCGCTGCCGATCTTCTCCCGGATGGCGGCGGCCTCCGTCTTTAAGGCGCGGTCGATCTCAGCGCGGGAGGGGTTATCCCCCAAGCGCACCTCGGGCAGCTCCATGAGGTCAAATTTACAGTGCCGCTGCAGGCGCTTGCTATACTCGGCGGCGGCATCTATATAGAATTTCTCTTTCAGTTTGCCAACGCACAACACGCTTACACGCTGCATAGTTCCTCCTGTAGTCCCCCGTCGGACTAAAACAGCGTCCGCAGATGGGTGCAGACGCTGTGATACGGCATCGGCTCAGCCGATGCTCTGTTCTTCCATTTCCGTGTCGGGCACGTCGATGATGCGGATGTCGGCGCCCAAAGCCCGCAGTTTGCCCACGATGTCCTCGTAGCCGCGCTCGATATACTGCACCTGACCGATCTCCGTCTCACCCTCGGCTGCCAGTGCCGCCACCACAAGGGCAGCACCTGCACGCAGGTCGGGAGATTCCACAGGGGCGCCCATCAGACGCTCCACGCCCTCCACGATGGCGATCTTGCCATCCACATGGATGCGGGCACCGAGACGGCGCAGCTCGTCAACGTACTTGAAGCGGTTATCCCACACGCTCTCGGTCACGAGGCTGGTGCCCTTGGCAAGGGACAGCACCGTGACGATCTGGGGCTGCATATCCGTGGGGAAGCCGGGGTAAGGCATGGTCTTGACATTGGCGCGGCACAGAGGGCCGGAGCGGCGAATGAGGATTTCATCGCCGTTCTCCTCAATATCCACGCCCATCTCACGGAGCTTGACGCTGATGCAGTCCATATGCTTGGGGATGACGTTCTTAATAAGCACCTGTCCCCCTGCGGCGGCGACGGCAGCCATATAGGTGCCTGCCTCGATCTGATCGGGGATGATGGCATAGGTGCCGCCCGTCAAACGCTCCACGCCGCGGATGCGGATAGAGTCGGTACCGGCACCCTTGATGTCGGCGCCCATGGAGTTCAAGAAGTTGGCAAGGTCCACGATATGGGGCTCACGAGCCGCGTTTTCAATGACGGTATAGCCGTCAGCCAAGGCGGCGGCCATCATAATGTTCATGGTAGCGCCCACGCTGACCATATCGAGATACACGTTGGCACCCTTCATACGGCCGCCCTCGGCGCGGGGGGTGATATAGCCGCCCTCCACGCTGACGGAAGCGCCCATGGCGGTGAAGCCCTTGATATGCTGGTCGATGGGGCGGACGCCGAAGTCGCAGCCGCGGGGCATGGCTACCGTAGCCTCGCCCTTACGGCCCAGCAGCGCGCCCAGCAGATAGTAACTGGCGCGGATGCGGCGGGCCAGATCGTAACCGGCGCGGGTGGAATGGATATGGCGGCTGTCGATCTCCACAGCGTGGCGATTCAGCACGCGGACACGGGCACCCAGCTCCTCCCGCATGGAGAAGAACAGCGTCACGTCGCTGATCTGGGGAATATTCTCAATGCGGCAAACGCCATCCACCAGCAGTGCTGCGGGGATGATGCCCACGGCGGCGTTCTTCGCGCCGCTGATGGTCACCTCGCCAAACAGGGGGCGGCCGCCACGAATCACGTATTTATTCAAAGCTAAATCCTCTTTTCTGCCTTGCTCTCATGTTTACTCTCTATGTATCATAGCCTCGGGCGCAGCGAATCATACACGCGCAGCCAAACTTTTACGGGCACATCAATACAGGCTAATTATACCATAGATTCCGTTAAAAGCAAGATGCCGCCACAAGATTTTCCGTTTTCACGAAAAAAGAACAACTTTCTGCCTCCCCTCTGTCCCGCGGCGCGGCTTGACAGAACCACCGCTAAGATACTATAATAGAGTGTCTTGGTATGACTACTTCTCACCGACTATGAGGTTTTTTCTATGAACATTCGGCTCATTGCCAATACGGCAGGATACATCCTGTGGGTGGAAGCGGGCTTCCTGCTGCTGCCGCTGATTGTATCCTTCATCTACGCGGACGGCTGCTGGCAGCAGTGGCTTTTATGCGCCGCCATCTGCGCCGTCACAGGTTTGCTGCTGCGCCTTTGTAAGGCCAAGCGCACCAATCTCCATAACCGCGACGGCTACGCCACCGTGGCTTTGGCTTGGGTGCTGCTGACACTCTTCGGCGCGCTGCCCTACGTCTTTACCGGCGCCATCCCCAATTATATCGATGCCCTCTTTGAAACGGCTTCGGGTCTTACCACCACGGGCGCTTCGGTGCTGACCAAGATCGAGGGCCTGCCCAACAGCGTCCTCTTCTGGCGCGCCCAGACCCAGTGGATGGGCGGCATGGGCGTACTGGTGCTGTTCTTGGCGCTGATGCCCCACTTGGGCGGCAGCGCGGTGTTCTTGATGAACGCCGAGAGCCCCGGCCCCATCAAGTCCCGCCTTGTGCCCCGTCTCGGCGACACGGCGAAGATCCTCTACACCCTCTATCTCGGCCTCACCGTAGCCGAGACCATCGCACTGCGCCTTGCGGGGATGCCTTGGTTCGATGCCATTACCCACGCCTTCACCACCATTTCCACAGGCGGCTTCTCCATTAAGAACGCCTCTGTTGCCGCCTATGATTCCATCGTCATCGAGTGGATCATCATCGTCTTTACGGTGCTGGCTTCTATCAACTTCTCCCTCCTCTTCCTCGCCATCCGCGGCAGATTCCGCGAGGTGTTCAAGAGCGAGGAGCTGCGTGTGTTCCTGCTGGTGCTGGTGGTGGCCTCCGCCGCCATCTGCACGGAGCTGCATTCCTGGCTGGACATCCCCTGGACGCGTGCCATCACCGACGCGGTGTTCCAAGTGACCACCATCGCCTCCACCACGGGCTACGCCACCTGCGACTTTGCCCTGTGGCCCTCCTTCTCCCGCTTCGTGCTGCTGACGCTGATGTTTATCGGCTCCTGCGCAGGCTCGACGGCGGGCGGCATGAAAATCAGCCGCGTGCTGCTGCTCCTTAAGAGCCTAAAGCGTGAGCTGAACCGCATCATCCATCCCAACCGCGTCAGCGTTATCACCATGGATGGACAGGCTGTGTCGGAGCAGGCGGTAAGCTCTGCCCTGGCCTTTCAGGTGGCCTTCGTGTTCATCATCATCGGCGGTGCGCTGGTGGTGACGGCTGACGGCTTCTCCATGACGGAATCCGCCGCCGCGTCTATCTCCTGCATTACCAACGTGGGCCCTGCACTGGGTGAGTTGGGCCCTGCGGAGAACTACGCCAAGCTCAACTACTTCTCCAAGCTGGTGCTGAGCCTTGAGATGCTCATGGGCCGTTTGGAGCTGATGCCTTTGCTGGTGCTCCTCAACCCCGCAACATGGCGGAATAAGTAAGGGGATATAATATTTAAGACCTCCCTTTCGGGAGGTCTTTTCTTTTGCGTTTATAGATCCACCACCGTTACGCTGTGGCCTGTGTGGGGCAGGAATGTTTCCAAAATATCCTTCGTGGCAATGCGGAGGGACGAGGTATTGCGGCAGGGATGGCAGCCGAACCACTCGCTCTCGGCGACGGTTCTGTCCATGGCGAGGGTGACGCGGTGTTCGGTGTCGTTCATGAGCCCCAAAATGGAGGCAGAGCCGATGGGACAGCCCAGCAGCTGCTCCAAGTCCTCCCCTGTTGCGAAGCTGAGGCGGGAAGCGCCAATCATCTTGGAAAAATCCTTGGTGGTAAAGGGCTTGTCGGGTGCCATGCAGAGGAGATAGAAGGCGCTGCGGTTACGAGGTGTCAGCAGCAGGTTCTTGCAGATGCTGACATCCAGCTTCTCGGAGATGGCCACGCAATCCTCCATAGTATCGGCGTGG
>JAZQMH010000187.1:0-6325 GCA_045543255.1 Vescimonas sp. | reverse complement strand
GCCAAGGAGTTGAAAAATGATGTTGTCTTCCTAAGACCGCTTGGCCTCCGACTTTGCCTTGGCAAACGGGTGCTTTTTCTCATTTTACACTCTCCACAAAGTGCATAAATGCCTTCTTTCCTTCCTCGGTACGCTTATAGACGCCTGCATGCTCCAAGACTTTGGCAAAGACATAGCCCGTCTCCTGCTGCACGATGTCGAGAGCGTTCTCGGCGGTGAAGGCATACTTCTCGCGGAAGCCCTCTGCCCAATCGGCGTGCTTGGCAGTCAAATCGCTGCTGCGAAGGTCAGCGCCCGTCACGAGGCAAGTTGCCACCGCAGCCAGCTCCTCTTTCAAGCGGGCAGGGAGAATGGCAAGCCCCATCACCTCAATAAGGCCGATGTTCTCCTTTTTAATGTGGTGGAGTTCGGCATGGGGGTGATAGAGACCCAAGGGATGCTCCTCGGTGGTGAGGTTATTCCGCAGCACCAAGTCCAGCTCGAAGTTATCGCCCCGCTTGCGGGCAATGGGGGTGATGGTGTTGTGGGGTTCGCCGCTCGTTTCAGCAAAGATCATAGCCTCAGCATCCGTATAGCCGCGCCAAGCGGCGAGGATCTTGTCTGCCAAATCCACAAGGCGATCGGGGTCGGGGCAGGCAATGCGGATCACCGACATGGGCCACTTGACGATACCCGCTGCCACATCCTCGAAGCCCGCGAAGGTGAAGGACGTCTCCACAGGGGCTTTTTCCATGGCGAAGGTGTAGCGGCCACCTTGGAAGTGGTCGTGGGCCAAAATAGAGCCGCCCACGATGGGGAGATCGGCGTTAGAGCCCACGAAATAGTGGGGGAACTGGCGAACAAAGTCCAAGAGCTTACCAAAGCAGGCGCGGTCGATCTTCATGGGCGTGTGTTCGCCGCTGAGGCAGATGCAATGCTCATTATAGTACACATAGGGGGAATACTGCAAAAACCACGGGGCATCGTGGATGGTAATGGGGACGATGCGGTGGTTCTGCCGCGCAGGATGATTGACGCGGCCTGCGTAGCCCTCGTTCTCGGCGCACAGCTGGCAGCGGGGATAGTTGGAGGCGGGGAGATCGCGGGCGGCGGCGATGGCCTTGGGGTCTTTCTCGGGTTTGGAGAGGTTGATGGAGATGTCCAGCGTGCCGTAATCCGTGTCCGTGTGCCACAGCATATCCTTGGCGATGCGGTCACGGCGGATATAGTTGGTGTTTTGGCTCAAAGCATAGTACCAGTCGGTGGCTTTTTGGGGGCTTTCGCGGTACAGGGAGTCAAACTCACGAATGACCTGTGCAGGGCGGGGGGTCAGGCGACCCATCAGCTCCGTGTCGAAGAGATCGCGGTAGACGACAGAGTTCTCCTTCAATACGCCCCGTGCATAAGCGTCATCCAGCAGGGTGTCCAGCACCTCGTGGAGGGCGATGTCGCCCCACTCTTTTTGGGGATCGGTATAGCTGTCCAGCTGCAGCACATCGAGAACAGTGTTGATGGCCCACATGGTTTCACATTCTTCCACCAAACCGCAGCGCAGGGCATAGGTGACCAGTTTGGAAATGGCTTCGTTGATCATCTTCTTCACCTCACGAAATCATCATGCAGCCGCCCACGGGGCGGATGTGGAGCACATGGCACTTCCCTGCCCCAAACACGGTCTCCATGCCGCTTTTGAAAGCAGCCAACTTCTCGTTGGGGACGAAAGCCTGCACCGTGCCTGCAAAGCCGCCGCCATGGACGCGGATGGCGCCGCTGCCATCCAGCAGCTTCTTGCCCAGCGCCAGGGCAAGGGAGACGGCTTGATGCTTGGGTGCGCCCACCGACCAGATGTTTTGCAAATTGGTGGCGGAGGAGAGACCCGATTCGTTCACAAGGGCGAGGAATGCTGTAAAATCGCCCGCCTTCAGCGCCTCGGCCTCTGCCACGGCGCGGCGGTCGTCGTCATAGTAGTGCATGGCGCGGAGAACGGCACGCTCGCCGCAGTTTTCCCGCAATACGGGAATAGCGGCGTAAAAAGCTGCCTCGTCCACCTCGCGGAGGAATTGCTTGCCAAAGTAGGCGGCAACAGCGCCCATCTCGCGGGTGATCTCGGCATAATCGTCCGTCAGATCATCGTGGCTGGAGCCTGTGTCGATGATGCAGAGAGCATGACCGCACTGGGAGAAGTCGTAGTTCACCTTCTCCACCACGGGGGCGGCGGGATCGGCGAAATCAATGGCCACCGCGCCGCCTACCGCCGCGCCCATCTGATCCATGAGGCCGCAGGGTTTTCCGAAGTAGATGTTCTCGGCGTACTGGCTGATCTTCGCCATCTCGATGGGGTCAAGACCTGCGCTGCAGTAGTAGTTCAAAATATTCGCCACCAACACCTCATAGGCGGCGGAGGAGGAAAGCCCCGAACCCGACAGCACATCGGAGGTCATACAGGCATCAAAGCCCTGCAAGGCGATACCCATTTGTGCCATTTTGGCGGCCACACCACGCACCAAGGCGGCGGAGGTGCTCTGCTCTTCCTCGCGGGGCAGGAGATCGTCGAGAGAGACGGTCAACTCGGGGTAGCCCTCGGAACAGATGCGGATCACATTCTCGCCGTTAGGCGCGGCGCAGCAGAGCATATCGAGGTTGACGCTGCCGCACAGCACATGACCGTGCTGATGGTCGGTGTGGTTGCCGCCGATCTCCGTGCGGCCCGGGCTGCTGAAAAGGGCTACATCAGCCGCAGCAGAAAAACGCTTTGAAAAAGCCTCCACCATGGAAACGGCGCGGTCTTTTGCTCGTAGCAAAGCGGCCTCGTTGCCATCGGGGGCGTAGAGTTTCTTGAAAATATCATCATAAGCGCCCTCTTGCAGGGCGCGGATCAGCTGTTCGCAAGTGCTCATTGGCAGCACCTCCTCATAGTTTACCCCTTCACTATAGCGAAATTTTGCTGAGAATTCAATACCGCGGAAGGTGTCTTTTTTAACCTCTTTGCGGCTTTTCCTTGCCTTTTCGCCCCTGTGCTGATAGACTAGGGGGCAAGAAAAGAATGGGTTTGGAGGTATTTCCATGGAAACGACAGCATCTATCCGCTCCTTCGGCACGCTGCCCAGCGGCGAAGAAGTGCGGGAAATTACACTGAAAAATGAAACCCTCTCCTGCCAAATCCTCACTTTCGGCGCAACCCTCCGCACTCTGTCTGTGCCCGATCGCCACGGCGAGATGGTGGATGTGGTGTTGGGGTACGATACGCTGGAG
The DNA here is from genome assembly GCA_045543255.1 of Vescimonas sp. Classification (GTDB taxonomy): domain Bacteria; phylum Bacillota; class Clostridia; order Oscillospirales; family Oscillospiraceae; genus Vescimonas. Next base: position 3,094 of record JAZQMH010000187.1, on the reverse strand, counting down.
GAATATGTGGCGGGGGACGGCTACTTGGGCGCGACGGTAGGCCGCTGCGCTAACCGCATTGCCAAGGGGCAGTTTTCCCTGAACGGCAAGGACTATCTGCTTTTCTGCAACGATGGAAACAACCATCTCCACGGCGGAAAGGTGGGCTTTTCCCATCGGGTGTGGGACATCGGTGCGGTGACGGATACGGCGGCGACGCTAACACTCCGCAGCGAGGACGGCGAAGAGGGATACGGCGGCAATATGACTGTTTCCGTGACCTACGAGTTGAAGGGCACAGGGCTGTATCTCCACTATGAAGCGCAGTCCGATCAAGATACCCTTTGCAGCCTTACCAACCACAGCTATTTTAATTTAGGCGGACATGATAGCGGCGATGTGCTGGGTCAGAAAATTGCCATCTATGCCGAGAACTATACCCCCAGTGATGCGGAGAGCATCCCCACAGGGGCCATTGACCCCGTGGCGGGCACGCCCATGGATCTGCGCACGCCTACCCCCATCGGCGCTCACATTGAGGAAGATTTTTGGCAGCTCCGACAGGCCAAGGGCTACGACCACAACTTCGCCGTCAATGATACGATCGGCACTATGAAAAAGGTGGCGGAGGTACGCTGCGAAGAGAGCGGCATCGTCATGGCGGTCAGCACCACCCTGCCCGGTATGCACTTCTACACCGCCAACTACATTGAGGAGACGGGGCGCGGCGGTAAGGGAGGCGCGGTCTACTATCCCCGTAACGGCTTCTGCCTCGAGACCCAGCAGTATCCCGATGCCATCCACCACCCCAACTTTCCCTCCGCGGTGCTGAAAGCGGGGGAGAAATACGACCACACTACCAGTTTTGTGTTTGGCAATCTCTAAATAAAACGAAAACAGCACCACCCACAAGGGTGGTGCTGATACTGTTTACGGGGAGATTACTTAATGTAAGCGGTGGCGATGCGGCCCTCGGGGATCTCGCGGGCGGTGTAGGTTTCGGTGGTCTTGCCCACGATCATGCCGCAGCAGGGGGAGAAGCCCTCGGGGAGATTCAACTCCTTGACGAGGTCGGCGTTCATGCTGAGGGCGGCGGTAGCACCCCAGATATGGCAGGCGCCCAGACCCAGCTCCACGGAAGCCAGCACCATGTTTTCCACGATGGTGGCGCAGTTGGAATAGGGGACGTTATCGTTGGTGCCGCTGAGCTTGGTGGACACCAGAATATAGACGGGGGCATCGTACATGGGGTTGGCCTCGGGGTTGTTGAAAAACACACGGGCGGCCTCATTGATCTTGCCGATCAGCGCGGCGTTGGAAATCACCGTCAGATGGACGGTATCATACATGGCGCGACCCACAGGTGCGGCGTAAGCGGCCTTGAGAACGGTGTTGAGCTCCTCGGCAGACGGAGCGCCGCAGAAATTGCGGACGGACTTGCGGGCAAAGATGGCATCGAGAGTATTCATAAACGTTTCCTCCTAAAAGTTACATAGTAAAATAGCCTTAGTCCAGCCAGCCTTCGCGGGCCTTCATGCCGAAGCGCTCCTCCAGCAGGTGGAGCTGCTCGTCGGTAATGGTGTTGAGGCGGGGCAGGTGGGCGATCTTGAGGTACAGCTCGGCGGCCTTCTCGGCAGTCTCAATGAGGCCGAAGGTCTCGTCGAGGTCTGCGCCTGCACCGTAAATGCCGTGGAGGGCCCATACCACGAGGCGGGCGGTAGCCATCTTCTCGGCGGTAGCTTCGCCGATGGCGTTATTGCCGCAGACCATCCAAGGCAGCACATTCACGCCGTCGGGGAACACCACGATGCACTCGGTGCACATACGCCACAGGGTGCGGGTGAACTCCCGCTCGTCCAAGGTGTGGACGAAGGTCATGGCCAGCAGATTGGTGGGATGGGTATGCATAATGACGCGGTTGTTGGGGTTGACAGCCAAACGGGCCATGTGGCTCATGAGGTGGGCGGGCAGCTCGGAGGTGAACTTGCCGCCGTCCTTGTAGCCCCACAGGAGCTCCGCAGTCGTGCCGTCCTGAGCGATACGGATGATGCCGAGGTTGGTCTCGGGATCGTCCATCACGTTCTTAAAGTACTTGCCCGTACCCGTGACGATGAAGATCTTGCCGATGAGGGCGGTAGCGTCAAAGCCCGTGGGGATGGTGCGGATGACATGGTTGAGGTCGAGATACTCGCCGACCTCGGCACTATCCAGTAGGACACTGATGTTGCCGCCGTTGCGCTCGTCCCAGCCCATGCGGTACATATTGGCGGTGGTTTTCTTCATCTCCTCCACAAAGGGAGCGGTAAAAATATCCTTCATCGTTCCTTATCCTCTCTTGCTCAGCACGTCTGCTTCGTATTTTTCGATCTGGGGATACCACTCGCCATCCACGGGCTTGCCGCAGACCTTGCAGTACTCCTCCCACACATCGCCGAAGGGCATGGTTTTCAGCTCTTCCTGCATCACCATCAGTTTGGAGAAGTTGCCCTCGTCCTGCAGCTTCTTCAGCTCGGCGTTGGGCTGCAGCATGGCGAAGAGCAGGGCTTTCTGCAGGTTGCGGAAGCCGGTGACCCATGCGGAGGTGCGGTTAATGGAGGCGTCGAAATAGTCCAATGCGATAAACACGCGGTCAAGACCATCACAGCGGACGATCTCCTTGCAGATCTCCTTGGTCTCATCGTCGAACAGCACCACATGGTCGCTGTCCCAGCGGACGCCGCGGGTCACATGGAGGGCCATCTTCTTATCGTAGGCCAAGATGGAGGAAATTTTATCGGACACCACCTCCGTGGGGTGATAGTGACCGTTATCCATCAAGCAGATGCAGTCATCGCGGGAGGAGGCGTACTTGAGGCACCACTCGGCGCTGCCTACGGTGTAGCTCTCCACGCCGATGCCGAACACCTTGCTCTCGGCGCAGGGATAGACCTTCTCCTTATCGAAGGGCTCGGAGAGGATCTCGTCAAAGGACTGCTTATAGCGCATACGGGGGCCGAGACGGTCAGCGGGAATGTCCTTGTAGCCGTCGCCCGACCAAATGTTCATGACGCAGGGCTGACCCAGTTCGTCGGCGAGATACTGGGAGATGCGGACGCAGGCCTTGCCGTGCTCCACC
>JAZQMH010000186.1:0-8868 GCA_045543255.1 Vescimonas sp. | reverse complement strand
TGATCAACACCGATGCACAGATGATCATCACCCCCGAGTTTAACGATCGACCCCTGTTTATGAACGGTGTGGACGATTTTGGTGTCCAGTGGGAGCTTGACCCCGAGCATCCCGAGCTGATGACCCACGTCAAGCCCGGCTGTGAGCTTTTCGATGACATTACCGAGTGGAAGAAGCATGTGACCTTCCCCTCCTGCAAGGATAAGAACTGGGAGATGGCCGCCATGCGTACCAAGGCCATGTGGGCCAAGAAGGACGAGATCCAGGGCTACGTGGTGGGCAACATGGGCGCTTTCGAGAAGATCTGCGCCATGATGGGTCACGTCAACGCCATGATGGCTATGTACGATGACGAGGAGGCTTTTGCCGAGTTCGTGGAGGCCTATGCCGACTATCGTATTGAGCAGTTCGAGTACATCAAGAAGTATCTGGATGTGGACTTCATGATGATGCACGATGACTGGGGCAACCAGAAGAATATGTTCTTCTCCCCCGAGATGTGGCGCAAGTTCTTCAAGGAGCCCGAGCGCCGCATGGTCAAGCGCTGCCAGGAGCTGGGCATGCACTACATGCACCATTCCTGCGGCTACATTGAGCCCATTATCCCCGATCTGGTGGAGATCGGTGTGGAGAGCTGGCACGGCGGCTCCCCCGTCAATGACCTGAAGAAGATCAAGGCAGAGTACGGTGATAAGCTGATCTTCGCCGGCGGTGTCGATCCTCAGGTCACCGATACAGGCCGCGCCACCGAGGAGGAGATCCGCGCCGAAGTCCGCCGCGTCATTGACACCCTGGGCAAGAACGGCGGCCTCATGATCTCTTCTGCCGTTATGTTCTCCACCGTCCCCAATGTGGACATCATTGTGGATGATGAGACCGCCAAGTACGGCCGCTATGACACGCTGAAGTTTGACTGAACAGTCAGTCAGAAAATAAATTAAAACGTTAAGGAGATACGATTATGAGCAAGCTGAATGGTTCTTGGAAGATCACTGTCCACACCTACATGGGCGATATGCGTTCCACCGGTTATTTCACCGTCGAGGGTGACAAGATCACCGGCGAGTGCAAGGATGCAGGCAACGGCGCTGTGGCGCCCATCGCCAATGGCGTTGTCAACGGCAACAAGTATGAGTACGATCTGACCATCAAGACCCCCGTTGGCGAGATGACCAATCATCTGGTGGGCGAGCTGGGCGATGATGATGTTATCCGCGGCACCTCCTCCAACCCCATGGGTTCCTTCGACTTTGACGCTACCCGCGGCGAGTTTTAAAACAATCACGAAAAAGGCTGACCGTAAAGGTCAGCTTTTTTCACTGCTGATAGAAAGCTTCGCAGAATTCCGCCGCTGGAGCGGCAAAATTCTGCAATGCTATTTTACATTTTTCCGTAATAAAAAACGGCTGACCCGAAGGTCAGCCGTTTTTTGTTTGTACGGTGTACGTGCCGCCGTCCCATTAACACGCGTAGGGCAGACAGCTCCGTGATCCGTAGGTCTTCTGACTCGTACCTGTGGGCGCTTATGACGCCCGCGGTTTTCCCTGCCTTCCCGGAGAGGACTCCAGTGGCTCGCTTTCGCGGAGGGAACACCTCGATACACACAGCGGCGGTGCCGTTCGGGATTCGCACCCGATTGTCTTGTTCAGTCTGAGCGGTGTCCTCGACCCCACGCAGACCACGGAAACGGATGGTATTTTATTGCGGTGCGGGTTGAGCGTCCCGTGCCGCAAGGGTTAGGCCAGCAGCTCAGCAGCCTTCATGGCGGCGGAAGCAGCGTCAGCGGTGTAAGCGTCAGCGCCGATGGAATCAGCGAACTCCTGAGTGATGGGAGCGCCGCCAACCATGACCTTAGCGGACAGGCCGGCTTCCTTGACAGCCTTCACGACCTCACCCATGACGGGCATGGTGGTGGTCAGCAGAGCGGAGCAGCAGATGATACCAGCGTTGTTCTCCTTAGCAGCGGTGACGAAAGCCTCGGGAGTGACGTCAACGCCCAGATCCACGACGGTGATGCCCTTGCCCTCGATCATCATCTTGACCAGGTTCTTGCCGATGTCGTGCAGGTCGCCGTGAACGGTACCGATAACGGCAGTGCCCAGAGAAACAGCACCGGCCTCAGCCAGCAGGGGCTTCAGCAGCTCGGAACCGGCGTTCATGGCGCGGGCAGCCACCAGCACCTCGGGGACGAAGATCTCGTTGTCACGGAACTTCACGCCGACGCGATCCATACCGGGCAGCAGACCCTCGGTCAGAATGGTCTGGGGAGCGATGCCCTCGTCCAGAGCCTTCTGCACGTACTCAACTACCAGCTTGCGCTTGCCCTTTTCCAGAGCCTCACCGATCTCAACCAAAATGCTCATGTGAAATACCTCCGTAAAATTATTGCGTGTTGCGAATCATCCAAACAAATGATTCGTTCGATGGTTATAAGGTAACAAAATTACATAAAGATTGCAAACGTTTTGGAAAAAGAGGAGATTTTATTACCAATAATCGCAAGAAAATACAAAGCAAAAAAGCCCTTTCGGGCTTTTTTGCTCATTACCGTCCGTATTCTTTATCATTGTCTATGTGCCGTCCCTGTTTGCGGAACTTGTCGGGGGTCACGCCTGTGACTTTTTTGAACACCTTACAGTAGTAGCTCTGATCCTCAAAGCCGCACATACTGCAGATTTCCGACAAGGAGGCAACCCCCGCCAGCAGGAGGGATTTGCTCTTCTCCACACGCAGATCATTTAAGTACACGCGGAAGCCGCAGCCCATCTCCTCTTTAAATACCTTGGAGAAATGGGAGTGGGAATAGCCCACGTAGTCGGCAAGCTCTGCCAGCGTAATGTCCTTGGCGTAGTTAAGGGTCATGTAGTTGATGGCCTTGCCGATGATGTTCTTGTGCTTGGAGTCCACAGGGTCGAACACAAGGTCGGTGTAGCGGTTCAGCACCTTCGCCAGCCAGTGGGCGATGTCCTCTTGTGAGCGCATCTGCCGAAGCTCCTGCATATAGCGGTGGTTGGTGTCGAAAATCAGCTCGGCGCTGCCGCCGCTGTAAACGGAGGCGCGGGAGAGCACCACCAGCAGCTCCGTAATGCGGGTCTGAATGGTGTTGGGGTCGGGGGAGAAGAAGAAAATGTTGCCCAGCAGCTCATTGAGGAGGGCTGCCGCCGTGGCCTTGTCGCCGCGGGAGATGGCGGAGGACAGCTCCCGCTCTTTCTCCACGGGGTAGGGAGCGGCTTGACCGCTCAGCTTCAATTCCTGCACATATTCGCCGATGTAGCGCTGCTGGCGGCTCTCGTTCTTCATCATCAGCAGCGCGTGGCTGCTGTCGCTGATATACACGGCGTTGGCGCACAGCTGACGGGACACATGGTTGAGGCGGGCAGGCTCGATTTGGGAGGTTGGATAAAAACTGGCGAATGGGCTTAACACCTGTGCCGGGGACATTGCGCTTGGCGATAATGTCGTCCAAGAAGTCCTCCGCCTCCATAATGAGGACGGGCCCTGCCAGCAGCGCGCCCACCACTGTGCCCCCCACAATGATGGGAGCGGAGCAGTAGGTGAAGCCTGCGGGGCAGGAGTAGATGTAGCGTCCGCCGAAGCGGGAGGCTTGGGAGATGCCGCGCAGGTGCAAATCAAGGCAGTGGGGCGGCTCACCGGGGAGACCCTTCAAGAAGGCGCACTCGTCCTGCACCGCGCCGCACTCGTAGAGGAGCGCCCCCTTTTCATCCAGCAGGCGGCAGCGGATGGTGGAGGCGATGGCGAAGGAATCCACCATCTCCTTGGCGATATTCAAATCAAAGGCGAGGGTAGACTTCATGTGACGGCCTCCGTGGTAAAATCTTGTTATATTCAGTGTACCGTATCTTTTTCCGCGGGTCAAAGGGGGCGGCACATTTTTGTGAAAAACAGAGATAAAACTCGTCATAATCACAAGAAAAGACAATGGTAGTTTTGGGGGAAAGGCCGTATTTTTGGAAAGAAATTCGAAAAATGAGAGGATAAGTGCCAAAAATCACAAAAAAGTTGAATACAAGAGGGGAATGAGGCTTGTATAATGGTAGCGTAGAAAATTTTGCGGCAAAGCCGCGTTAACAGGAGGACGAGCCTATGAAGCGCAACATGAAGCAGTGGGTGGCTGAGACCATCGCCAATCCCGTGAAGAAGGGTGTTCCCGTGCTGTCTTTCCCCGCCGTGCAGCTGATGGACATTACCGTTCGTGATCTCATTTCCAGCAGTGACCTGCAGGCCAAGGGCATGAAGATGGTGGCGGATAAGGTGAATTCCGGCGCTTCCGTCAGCCTGATGGATCTGTCCGTGGAGGCCGAGTGCTTCGGCTCTACCATCCGCGTTACCGATGATGAAGTGCCTACCGTTATCGGCGCTGTGGTGTCCGATGAGGATGCTGCCGATGCTCTCGTTGTCCCCGAGGTGGGCGTTTGCCGTACCGGTCTCTACATTGAGGCTATTGCCAAGGCTTCCGAGATGATCACCGATCGTCCCGTGCTGGCCGGCGTTATCGGCCCCTTCTCTCTGGCAGGCCGTCTGATGGACGTGGGCGAGGCTATGGCTTACTGCTACGAAGAGCCCGACATGGTGCACACCGTTTTGGAAAAGACCACCAAGTTCCTCATCGCCTACTGCGAGGCTTACAAGGCCGCAGGCGCTAACGGCGTGGTGATGGCTGAGCCTCTGGCTGGTATGCTGTCCCCCGGCCTTGCTGAGGAGTTCTCCCACCCCTATGTCAAGCAGATCGTGGACGCTGTCCAGACCGAGGAGTTCGCCGTCATCTACCACAACTGCGGCGACAACGTGAAGCTGATGACCAAGGGTATCTACGGTATCGGCGCTATGGGCTACCACTTCGGCAACGCCTGCCGTATGGCCGACATGATCCCCGATGCTCCCGCCGATGTGCTGGTGATGGGCAACGTTGACCCCGCCGCTCAGATCAATCAGGGCACTCCCGAGTCCGTCATGGCTGCCACCCTCAAGGTGATGGAGGATTGCTGCTACGCACCCAACTTCGTCATCTCCAGCGGCTGCGACATTCCTCCCATGTCCCCCTGGGCCAACATCAAGGCCTTCTTCACCGCCGTGGAGAGCTACTACAATAAGTAAGTTTTCATTTTTCATTCTCATAAACGCAAGAGCCGCAGTCGAAAAAACTGCGGCTCTTGTGGTTTTTTTGCCCGCTCTACGAATGGTAGAGGGGCGGTAGAAAAGAGGGAGAGCGGGGAATAGGGTGACTTTTTAGGCTGCAGGGCGTAGAGTGGTGGCAGAAAAAATGTCCAAGGAGGAAAACATATGCAGCGGACAAATTTAGCTTCCCGCACGCTCCCCGACTACACCCGCGCCGAGGAGAGGTTTAACATGATTTCCCACATTGTGGGCGGTGGCATGGGCATTGCGGCAACGGTGCTGTGTGTCATGGTGGCGGCGCTGGAGGGGAATGTCTACGGTGTGGTCAGCGGTGCAATTTTCGGCGCGTCCATGGTGGCGCTCTACACCATCTCCAGTGTCTACCACGGTCTCCACGGCGGCACGGGAAAAAAGGTGATGCAGATTTTAGACCACTGCACCATCTACTTTCTCATTGCAGGGACGTATACCCCTTTTTGCCTCTGCACCATTCGAGAGCATGACAGCGCCCTCGGCTGGGGGACGTTCGGTCTTATTTGGGCTTTGGCGGTGGTGGGCATCGTCTTAAACGCCATCGACCTCAAGCGGTTTCAAAAGGTGTCCATGGTGCTGTACTTGGGCATGGGCTGGTGCATTATTCTGACGGGGAAGCTGATTGTGCAGCTCCTCGGCGGGGCGGGCTTTGCCCTACTATTGTGGGGCGGCGTGGCCTATACAGTGGGCGCGGTGTTCTACGGCTTGGGACATAAGAAGCGGTACATCCACTCGGTGTTCCATATCTTCTGCCTTGTGGGAAGTGCCCTGCACATTCTGTGTATTTTGTTCTATGTCATATGAAAAAAGCGCTGACCGCATTGGTCAGCGCTTTTTTATTGGTTTTACAGCACCGTGACGGTGTAGGAGAGCTTTTTCACCTCGTTGGGGGCGAGAATCATGCAGTGGCGCTTGCTCTCAAATGCCCCGTCCTCATCGTCCACGGCGGCGCAGCCGTGCCACGGCTCGATGCAGATGAAGGGTGCTTCCTGTGCCCCCTGTGTCCAAAAGGCAATCATGGGGAAGCCTGCGAAATCCATGCGGACACCGCGGCCTGTTTCCTTGTGCTGCAGCCGGACACCTGTGGATTGCAAGCCCTCGAAAATCATGGTGTCGAGGCGGGCGAACACGCTGTAATCGAGGGTGAAGCGGTCAGAGTTCACAAGACACGGTTCGTGGTCGGTGGCGCTGATGAGGTTATCCTTGTTGAGGAGCATCATGTCGGCAGTCTCCGCCTCGTCAAAGACCATCTCGTAGTCGGAGAAACTTTCGCCCTCCTTGAGGGGGCAGCGGAAGGCGGTATGTGCGCCGATGCAGCAGGGCAGGGGAGTTGCGCCCGTGTTCTCAATGGCGTACTCCGTGGTAAAGCCCTTGTCCGTGAGCCGATGGGTGATATGGAGGGCGAAGGGATAGGGGTAGAGTTTCAGCGTTTCCTCGTCCTCGCGGAGGGTGAAGGTGATGAAGTCCTCTCCCTGTGCCGTCACCGCAAAATCGCGGCGGCGGGCGAAACCGTGCTGTGCCATCTCGTAGGTCGTGTCACCGAAGCGGACTTTGCCGCCGTCGGCAAGGCGGCCCACGATGGGGAACAGGACGGGATTGCGGCCCGACCAGTAGGGGGCGGCGCCGCTCCAAATGTATTCCATGCCGCCCGCGTCGCGGAGGGAGACCAGTTCGCTGCCAAAGCTTTCGGTGACAGCGGTGAGGCCACCAAGTTTCAAAGTATATTCCATAGGGGTATCCTCCCTTCCAATCTTGTCCATATTATACGATAGAGAGCGGCAAAAGTCATCCCCTTTTTTTGACGGGGGAGGATTGCTTTCGCCCTGTGGGGCGGGTATAATGGACGAAAAAGGAGGTGGCAGACCATGAACAAGCGTTCTTTGACAGCGCGGTATACGGTGCATCAGGTGACCTATTGGGCATCGGCGGCGGGCGTGGTCAGCTTTGCCACCGCCTTCTTGCTGGGCAAGGGCTTCGCCCCTGCCATGGTGGGCACGCTGCTGGCAGTGGGCAATCTTCTCTCCTGTGCCGCACAGCCTGTCCTTGCCAACTTCGCCGACAGGGTAGGGGGCAATGTCCTCAAATGGATGACGGCGGCGCTGACGGGGGTTTGTGTCCTCTGCTTTGGCTGCGTGCAGTTTCTTGCCATGCCCACGGCGCTGTTCGGGGCGGTGTATCTCTTGGGCGTGTTCGCCTTCGATGTGATGAATCCCCTCATGAACGCCGTCAATGTGGCTTACAGTGAAAACGGCTACCGCATCAACTACGGGATCAGCCGTGGCCTTGGCTCTTTCGGCTATTCCGTGGCGGCGCTGGTCATCGGTGAACTGATGGCGCAGCGTGGTCTCGACTGGATGATTTGGGTGAGCCTCGCCCTGTTGGTGGGCAATGTGCTGGTGGTGCTGGGCTATCCCACCCTCCACACCATGGTGCGTCAGCAGGAGGAAGAAACGGCGGGGCAGTGCTGCACCGTGTGGCAGTTCTTCGGCAAGTACCGCTGGTATTGCTTCTCCCTTGTGGGTGTGATGCTGCTGGCCATGTTCCACGCCATGACGGAGAACTATCTCATTGAGGTGGTGACCCCCTTAGGCGGCGACAGCGGCAGCGTGGGCGTGGCTCTCTTTATCGCCACCTTTGTGGAGATGGTGGTGCTGCTGTTTTTCGAGCGGGTGCGTAAGCACATGAAGGATACGCTGCTTTTGAAAATCGCGGGACTATCCTTCCTTCTCAAGGCGGTGCTGCTGCTCTTTGCACCAAGCGTGACGGCCATCTATCTCATTCAGCTGCTGCAGGCCACCTCTTATACCTTCCTCTCTCCCACCCAGATGTACTATGCCCGCAGCCGTATCGCCATGGCGGACATGGTGAAGGGGCAGGCCTTCATCACCGCCAGCTATACCCTCGGCTGCGCCGCAGGCAACTTCGCAGGGGGACAGCTGCTGCAGCATTTCTCCGTCCCTGTCATGCTTCTCGGCGGCATCGTCATGGCGGCTCTTGGTACAGCGGTTTTATACCTCACGGTAGAACGAAAGGATACGGAAATAGCCGAAAATGCATAAAATTCCCCACTTTAAAGGGTGAAAGGGTGCTGAAAACTACAAATGTCTGCCAAAAGCTCCGCCTATGGCGGGGCTTTGTCTTTGGTGGGCGCACGAAACTCGTCAAAAGGATGAAAAGCGCAAAAATATACAGCAGAATGTGCGATTTTCATTGACGAGAAGGGGGTATAGGTGTTAAAATCCAGTGTAGAGGGGCTTGCCCTAATTTTAGTGCGCCCCCGTACATTTTTTAGGAGGAAAACAAACATGAAGAAAGTTATCGCTCTGCTTCTGGCACTGGTGATGGTCTTCGGCCTGGTCGCCTGCGGCGAGAAGGCTCCCGCAGATGACGCTGCTACCGGCACCACCGTTACCGTGATCGCTGCTCAGTACGGCACTCAGACCGCCGATTGGTGGAAGGGCTTCGAGGAGAAGTTCGAGGCTGCCAACGAGGGTATTGATCTGGTCGTCGACGTCGTTTCCTGGAACGACATCTACACCGTCGTGAACACCCGCGTCGCTAACGGCGAGGCTCCCGATCTGCTGAACATCGACGTGTTCGCAGACTATCAGGCTGACGGCCTGCTGCTGCCCGCTTCCGAGTGGGTCTCCGAGGCTACCTATGCCAAGTTCTTTGACTCTTTCCTGGCTGAGTCCGTCG